>JANOQU010000247.1:0-4961 GCA_031422355.1 Actinomycetes bacterium | reverse complement strand
CCGCCCGGGTCGTCGACGATCCACGCCTCCTCTTCGTCTCGCAGAACGAACGCTGTCGCTTCCTCCAGCGTCGTACCCGGTTCGACCTGTCCGATGCCGAGTTCATGCCCCTTCGAGCCGCCGTTCGTGATCTTCAGATCGACCAACGGGCCTGTAATCGTGGCTGGCATGGTGATGGAATATTCGGCGAGCTGCACCGTCGCAGCAACGGCAGCGCGGTCGGGCTCGTCGCTTCCGCACGCGCCGACCAACGCAGCAGCCGAAAGAGTGAACGAGGTGAGGGTCAGGTGTTTCATGGCAATTCCTCCGTATAACGATCGAGTCCTCTGCACGATGAAGGAAATCTCCGCGGCTTCGCATCGGCTCAGGGTCAGGGGTTTGTCACAATGCGGTTGTGACAACGCGCCCTTGCAAAGGTCCTCCCGAGGGTCGACGCTGAGTAGATGACTCGGGTGTGGATTCGTCACGGGCTGCTCGGCATCGCCGTGGTGCTGGGCGCCGTGGGGGCGGTCGGCTCCCTTCGCACCGGAGATCTGCCCGGCAACGGTGACAGTTGGGGACTCGCGGTGGCGTTCGTCGTCTTTGCACTGCTCGGCTGGTTTGTCGGCGGACGGCGGCCCGAACTCCCGATCGGTTGGCTGCTCCTCGGCGGCGGCGCAGTCGGTGTTGCCGCGTTCTTCACCGAGTGGTGGGCGTTCCAAGCGTTGGTCCGAGATCCGGGGTCGCTCCCGGGTGCAGCGCTCGCCGCGTGGCTGTCGGTCTGGCTGTCAGCGCTGCCATGGCCGCTGGTACTCGTCGCACCGCTCGTTCTGTTTCCCACCGGTCGGCCACGGAGTCGGCGCTGGCATTGGTTCGCCGTCGTGACGTTCACCGCAATCGGTGCATTGGTGATCATCGCAGCGGTGCTGGCTGCTCCCGTGGCAGCTCGACGAGCTGCAGCGCTCGTCGAGGCGACGGGCAACGACAGCGGCGCCGATGCGGCGTTGGGGATGCAGGCTTTCGCCCGGATGATCGCGTTCCTTGCCACCGTGATCGGTCTGGTCGGCCTGGCCGTTGCGCGACGCCGCGCAACTGGTGACGACAGGCGGCCGTACACCGCAGCCCTCGCCGGGGCCGGCATCGTGGTCGGGATGTTCGTCGTCGACGCTCTGGTGCCAGTGGTCACGAATCAGCGCCACCTGTTACCGGAAGCCGTCACAACACTGGTCTTGCTTGCCCTTCCCACGTCGATCACTGTCGCGGTCGTCCGCTTCCAGTTGTACGAACTACGCGCGCTCGTCAACCGGTCGGTGCTCGTGATATTCATCGGCTTGCTCCTCACGGCCGTGTACCTCGGCGTGCTGGGACTGTTGACGTTGACCCTGCGTGAGCGCACGTCGCTGACCGTGGCAAGCACTCTCGCCGCTGGTGCCGTGGTTGCCATCAGCGCACCGGCGGCTGCGTTCGCGACGCGATTAATGCGTCGCTGGTTCGGTCGAGGCGGCGAGCCGTCGGCGATGGCGACTCGATTCGCCGAGGACGTCGACATCGAAGACGGCCCGAGCGCGAAGGCGCGTGCTCTCGCCGAGACCATGCGCCACGAGCTCCGTTTGGGCGCTGTGGAGTTGGACATCATCGGCGTGGAGACCGCCTGTATCGGAGAGTCGCGCGAACGACCAACGGTCGTCGAGTTGCGCTACGGGCAACGGCGAGTGGGTGAGGTGCGCGCCACTGCTCGACCGAGTGAGTCGCTCGGAGCCACAGACGTGCGGACGTTGCACGACATCGCGGGCTATGTGTCGATCGCCGCAGAGGCAATTCGCGTCAGCGAGGAACTGCGGCGCGCCCAGCGCGAGCTGGAGGACGCCCAATCCGAGGAGCGGCGGCGCGTGCGACGAGACCTTCACGACGATGTCGGTCCAACTTTGGCCTCGGCACGGTTGAAGCTGGCCGCACATCGAAGGCGGCTGTCTGGCGACGCCGTCATCGGCGAAGTCATCGATCAGATCGCCGATGCGATTCGCGGGATCCGCCGGGTGGTCGATGGCTTACAGCCCTCGGTCCTCGAAGACGTCGGGCTCGTGTCGGCGCTGCAGATTCTGTTGATGGACATTCGACGAACCACCGGCATGCACATCATCTACGAGCCGACGTCGTTGCCGGACCTTTCCTCGGGGACGGCCAGTACCGCCTACCGCATCGTCGCCGAGGCGCTCTCAAACGTTGTCAGGCACAGCCAAGCGACCGTGTGCACCCTGCGCGTCGACCATGATGACGCCATGTTGCACATCGAGATCGCAGACAACGGCCGCGGTTTCGACACGTCGATGCCGACCGGGATGGGCCTGCGCAGCATGGTCGACCGTGCTGGCCTTGCGAACGGCGTCACGACCATCTCGACCGCTCCGGGATCGGGGACCACGATCGTGATGGAGATACCGGCATGACCACCGATGTCATCCGCTTGATCATCGCCGATGACCACCCCGTATACCGCGACGGGCTCGCCCGTCTTCTGACCGAGATCGGTGGATTCGACGTCGTTGGACTCGCCGCTGACGGCCAAGAAGCCATCGACCTGGCGGCCGCGCTCGCTCCCGACATCGTCGTGATGGACGTGCGGATGCCGAACGTTGACGGGATCGAAGCCACCCGGCGCATCACCGCTGCGAGTCCGACGACTGGCGTGGTGGTGCTCAGCATGTTCGAAGAGGACGAGCTCGTCTTCGCCGCTGTTCGCGCCGGAGCCCGTGGTTACCTTCTGAAAGACGCTGACGACGATCAGATCGCCGCCGTACTGCGCGGTATCGCTCGCGGCGAAGCGATCTTCGGGCCGACAACTGCGCGACGGCTGCTGGACATGCTCGGCAGGGTTCCCGACAGCACCGCTCCGGTCACGCCGCATGTGTTCCCGCAACTCAGCCGACGAGAGCGCGACGTGCTCGAGCTGCTCGCCCGCGGCAGGCGCAACGCAACGATTGCAACAGAGCTCTACCTCAGCGAACGCACCGTACGTAACTACGTCTCCAACATCTTCACCAAGCTGCAAGTCGACGATCGCGCTCAGGCAATCGTTGCCGCCCGAGACGTCGGCATTGGCCACCGTCCACCTGGTTAGTTCGGCGTGCGAGCACCGTCACGATTCGTTTGTCGCTGGGCTGCGACCGAGGACACTATGTTTGCGCCGAGCGACCGACGCTCTCCAGGAATTTGGAAGGACGTTTCGAATGAGGAAGCGACGTGGAGTCGTGGCGGTCGGCGCCGCGGCGCTGTCATTGTTGATCGCTGTCCCGGTGGCCCTCGGTCACCCCGAGCCATCGAGCGACGGAGCCATTTCCGATGACGGCGACCGAGACGCTCATCAGCACGGCGACAGCTCCGGGCACCTGCCGCCCTCGAACAAAAATGTTCAACTCGTCAGCAAGCTGGCGTTGAAGAACGTGGTCCCGGGCAAGGTCGCCGATGTCGGCGTTCACAACGGTTACGCCTATCTGGCCGCGTGGGGAGTCGAGACATGCCAGTACAACGGCGTGCACGTCGTGGACATCCGCAATCCGGCCGCGCCGGCCGAGGTCGCGTTCATCCAGTCGAAAGAGGGGAGCTATCCGGGCGAGGGCGTGCAGGCGCTCAGCATCTCGACACCCCAGTTCACCGGCGACATCCTCGTGACCAACAACGAGAAGTGCAAGGACAAGGTCGGCTTCGGCGGACTCAACATCTATGACGTGACGAACCCGGCACATCCGACGCCACTGGTGGAGGGTCTCGGAGACTCAACGGTCAACGGCCAGGGCAAGAAGGACGCGAACGAGATCCACAGTGTGTTTGCCTGGGATGCCGGCGACAAGGCCTATGCCGTGATCGTCGACAACGAAGAGGGAGCGGACGTCGACATCATCGACATCACAGATCCCAAGAGGGCCAAGCTCATTGCCGAGTACGACCTCGACGTGATGTTCCCTCAGATCGTGCAAGCCACCCCTGCCACCCTCGTCGAGGTGTTCCATCACGACGTGATCGTCAAGGAAATTGCTGGGCGGCAGGTGATGTCGGTCTCTTACTGGGACGGCGGCTACGTGCTGCTCGACATGACGAACCCGTTGACTCCGACGTACATCGCCGATACCGACTTCCCGAACCCCGACACCGAGCCGCTTGAAAGCGGATTCACGGTCGCACCAGAGGGCAACGCTCATCAGTCGGAGTTCACCAAGGACAACAGGTTCCTGATCGGCGCTGACGAAGACTTCGCACCGTACGCGCTCGTGGCCGGCAACACCACCGACGGTACGCCACTCAGCGCATCGATCGGTGGCAGCACTCGCCCGTTGGCCCCAGGCACCTCGCTGACGGGGACCGCAGTATTCGTCGGCCGCGCGTGCAATATCGACCCGACTGTTCCCGCTGGGTCTGCAGGATCACAGATTGCTGTGATCGAACGAGGCGAGTGCACGTTCAGCGAGAAGGTCGCCAACGTCATCACCGCGGGCGGCTACGAGGGTGTGCTGATCTTCAACCGCACCGGCACTGACGCGTGCAACCAGTCGCTTTCAATGGACGTACAGGGCGATATCCCCACCTTCGGAGTGGCGCCGCGGGGCCAGGGTTTCGCGATCTTCAATCAGACCTACAGCGACGCCGCTTGCCTCGCCGGCACCGGACCGGCAGCGTTGCCGGTCGCCATCGGCACGGTCGGCGACAAGCTCAGCTTTGCTGCGCAGTTCGACGGGTGGGGCTACGTCCGTCTCTTCCGCAATGGCACGGGCAAGCTGACGCAGCTCGACACATACGCCGTTCCAGAAGCGCACGATCCTGCGTTCGCCGCGGGATTTGGCGACCTGTCGGTGCACGAGGTGGCGACGTCACCAACCAGGGCAGATCTCGCCTACCTCTCGTACTACTCGGCCGGATTCCGGGTGCTGAAGGTGGTCAACGAAAAACTCGTCGAGGTCGGCCACTTCATCGACAACACGGGCCACAGC
>JANOQU010000246.1:0-4589 GCA_031422355.1 Actinomycetes bacterium | reverse complement strand
CGACGACCGACCCGTTCTCGAAGTACTTCTGCTCATCGGCACTGAGTCCGGATGGCCACACTTCGAGGCAGGCATCCAGCTTGCCGCTGGCGAGGCCGTCGTACTGAGTGTTCTCGTCGATCGCGGTCACTTCGACCGGGTTCCCGAGGTTGGTCTCGATCAACTGCTTGGCGATTTCGGCATCGATCGCGGAAGCGGTCCATGCGTTTTTGACGAGCACGATCTTGGCGGTGCCACCGCCGGCTACGGCGACTGCCGTCTCGTCGGTCGCCGCAGCGGTCGACGAAGCCGTCTCGGCCTTTTTCTCGTCGCTGCCGCACGCCGTGACGAGCCAAGCGCCCGCAGCCGTGCCGGCCAGCGCCTGCAGGAATGCCCTGCGTTCCATGGATGTCTCCCCTGTTGATGGGTCGCGATCGCTTCGCGACGGCCAGACGGCAAGTGTGTCACGATGAGGCCATCCCCACAAGACACTCAGCCGATTCTTATACCGCAGATCGGCTATTATCCGCCATGCGAGATCCAAGCGATGTCGTGAGGGGGGCCTCGAGAAGGAGACGATCCACGTGACGACCGACGTGACCACGCACGAAAGCGGACAGCCTCGAGGCAATTCGCCAGGAAGTGGCATGACGGTGCCGATGATCGAGGTGTCGAACCTGTGGAAGGTGTTCGGGGCCGGCAAGCCCGAACGTGCATTGTCGATGGCCCGCGACGGCGCAAGCCGGGCAGACATCCTGGCCGCGACCGGAAGCACCATTGGCGTCCGCGACGTGTCGTTCACGGTCCAGCGCGGTGAAACGTTCGTGGTGATGGGGCTGTCCGGAAGCGGTAAGTCAACACTGATCCGGTGTATGTCACGGCTGGTCGAGCCGTCGAGCGGAGTCGTCGACATCGAGGGGGTCAACCTGCTCGATATGGACGAGGCCGCTCTACGCGCGATCAGGCGAACCAAGATGTCGATGGTCTTTCAACACTTCGGCCTGTTCCCCCACCGGCGGGTGATCGAAAACTGTGCCTACGGCTTGGAAGTGCAGGGCGTACCCAAGGCCGAACGGCTTGCTCGAGCAAGCGAGATGCTTGCAACCGTTGGACTCACTGCCTGGTCAAACCACTATCCCCAACAGCTCTCGGGCGGGATGCAGCAACGGGTCGGAATCGCCCGAGCGCTCGTGCTCGATCCTGAGATCCTGTACTTCGACGAGCCTTTCTCCGCTCTCGACCCACTGATCAGGCGAGACATGCAGGACGAGTTGATTGCGTTGCAGCAGCGCCGTCAACGCACCATCGTGTTCATCACCCATGACTTCGCCGAGGCCCTCCGACTCGGCAACCGAATCGCGATCATGAAGGATGGCGCAATCGACCAGATCGGCACGCCCGAAGAGATCGTCGCCAACCCAGCCACCGACTACGTACGAGAGTTCACGACAGATGTTCCCAAGACCAAGGTCCTGACAGCGCGGTCCGTGATGCAGGCTGGGCAAAGCTTCGGCGGTCGTCGAGTTGCGGCATCGACCAAGGTCGGTGCCCTCATCCCGCTGTTGTTCGCCGATTCCACGCCGTTGACGGTGGTCGACGACGACGGGGTCGAACTCGGATCGGTCGGGCCAGCAGACATCAGTCACCTGCTGGAAGCAGAAGGCAAGTGACCGCGCCGACGTCGACGCCTGCGGAGTCACCGGCGGCCGCAGCATCGCCGCCATCGCTGCCTGCCCCACCGCTGGTGCCGGTCGTACCGGCCTGGAAGCGTCGGGCACCTGCCATTGGCTTCGCATCGTTGGTCGTGCTTGCCATCGTTTTGCGAAACACCTCGATCTGGCCGACGAATTGGAACATGAATCTGAGCGACCCGATCGACGACTTCCAGAGTTGGATCATCGACAACAAGGCCGACAACGCGTTCTGGAAGTACTTCTTCACGCCGATCAGCGACTTCATCGAGGCCTGCTTCAACAAGCTCTCCGACCAACTCAAGTTGTTGCCGTGGTACGCACTCCCGATGGTTGCATTCGCCGTAATTGCGCGGACCCGAAATTGGGCGACGGCGACCGTGGTTGGGCTGTTGATGATCTTTCCCGGAGCCGTCGGCTTGTGGGATCCAACGATGGAGACTCTCGCACTGCTGTTGGTCGCCGTCACGATCTGCATCATCATCGGCGTACCGCTCGGCGTGCTGGCCGCAGTGAGCGATCGATTCGGGTCGATCATCCGGCCCGTTCTCGACGCAATGCAAACGGTGCCGTCGACGGTTTATCTCGTTCCCTCGATTCTGTTCTTCAGTATCGGGCGGGTCCCGGCTGCCGTCGCAATGGTGCTGTTCGCGCTGCCACCGGTGGTGCGCCTGACGACACTCGGGATCCAAGAGGTCCCGCCAGCGACCGTCGATGCCGGGCATGTGTTTGGTTCCACGCCACGACAGTTGCTGTTCAAGGTGCAGTTGCCACAGGCGATCCCCTCGATCGCGACGGGCGTCAATCAGACCATCAACCTCGGTATCGGCATCGTGGTGATCGCTGCCCTGATCGGCGCTGGCGGCTTGGGCCAAGAGGCGCTCGATTCGCTCAAGCTCCGAGCACCGGGGCGCGGTCTGGTGGTCGGGGCCGCGCTCGTGGCGCTGGCGATCGTGCTCGACCGGATCTGTCGATCATTCATCGAACGAACCGCTCCAGAGCCAGGCGCGGTCAAGAATCGCTGGTTGGCTCCGGCGACGGCGATTGCGCTTGCCGCGGCCGTGTGGATCGGCCGCTCGCAGGAGTGGTTGGCATTCCCGATCGACTGGGGAGTCAAGTGGGCCGACCCGTTCGACGACTTCCTGACGTGGACCCGCGACACGTTCCGGGACCAGATCGTATGGCTCAACGATCACTTCGTCGCCGACGTGTACATCCGTCTGGCCGACATTCTCACCGACGACATCGCCTGGCCGGTGATCGTTCTCGCGGGCGCGGGTCTCGGCTGGTGGTTACGAGGCTGGCGATTGGCGCTGTTCTGCGCGCTCAGCAGTGCGATCATCGGACTGACGGGATTCTGGTCGGCGACCCTGCAGACAACAGTTCAAGTGCTGCTTGCGGCGACGATCGCAATGCTGATCGCGCTGCCGCTCGGCATCTGGGCGGGCCGGCGACCCCGTGTCGAGAAGGTCATGCTGCCGATCCTCGACGCGCTCCAGACCGTGCCGTCATTGATCTATGCGATCATCTTCGTCTACCTGATCGGCGTCAGCATGGTGCCGGGCGGCATCATCGCCAGCGTGTTGTATGCAATCGCGCCAGGCATTCGCGTCACGGCGCTCGGCATCAAGGCGGTGCCCGAATCCGCGATCGAAGCAGCGACCACGTTCGGCGCAACCCGCCGACAGGTGCTCTACGGAATGCGGATCCCGCTGGCCCTTCCGGCGATCATCGTCGCCGTCAACCAGGTTCTGTTGATCACGGTTTCGATGGTGATCATCGCCGGCCTGACGGGCGGCGGGGCGCTGGGTTACGAAGTGGTCGATGCGTTCACCGCGAACCGTGTCGGCAAGGGATTCGAGGTCGCAATCGCGCTCGCCTTGATGGCGATGATGCTTGACCGCCTGACTCAGGCATTCGCGCAGCGCTTCCAGCCCCCGTCAGCGAACCACTGATCCTGCTGCTGACAACAACTCTTGGATCCAGTTACCAACCAGCACCGGTGGTCTCGAACTCGGCGAGTCGCGCTGCGATGAGTTTCTTGACGAGGGCCACCGGGATTGCGGTGTCGTACGGGAGCTTGATGAAACCCTCGCCAGCCTCGTAGCCGGCGGCCTCGACGGCCTGTCTCTGATCCGCAAACTGGCGGGTCGGGAATCGCAGTGAGCAATGCTGCTTGTACGACTGCAGCATCAGGAGCCGGGTTCCGCCCTGCACGAACGCAGGATTGTTCCAATGCAATGCCTCGTCGGCCTTGGGTAGTCCTTCACGACACAGCGATCGCAGCGTTGTCAGATGCGGAATCGCGACATCGGAGAGCTTGGCGTAGTAGTCGTCGAGATCGTCTCGTTTCGGGGACGGCATCGTCAAAGATTAGGTCCAGTCGGTCCACCCTCGTGTACTCGCTTGTCACTGGTGTGGGCTTCGGGCCGAACTTTCGCGCACCCCTGCGACACAATGACCGCAATGGGCACGGATCAATTTCCTATCTATGCAGAAGGGCTCGTGCGTCACTTCGGTGACGTCAAGGCCGTCGACGGCGTCGACCTGCAGGTCAACCAGGGCGAAGTCTTCGGCTTTCTCGGGCCGAACGGCGCGGGCAAGAGCACCACGGTCCGGATGCTGACCACGTTGCTGCGACCGACGGCCGGTATTGCCAGGGTCGCAGGCTTCGATGTTGTCAAGCAGGCCGATGATGTGAGGCGCAGCATCGGAGTCGCGCTGCAAGACGCGGCGATCGACCCGTTGATGACCGGTTCGGAATTGCTTGCTCTGCAGGCCGTTCTCTATGGCATCCCGAAGTCGCAGGTCAAGCAGCGCGGCGATGACCTGTTGGAGCGCGTAGGACTCACCGGCGCCGCCGGACGCAGGGTCGGCACGTACTCGGGCGGCATGCGTCGGCGTCTCGACCTCGCGCTG
>JANOQU010000245.1:0-11125 GCA_031422355.1 Actinomycetes bacterium | reverse complement strand
CTGCCAGTGCAACCGGAACCACGACGCTGATCATCGTCACCCTGGCTGGCGGGACTGCGGGGAGTCGCCAGGTGTCGACCGAGCCCCGTTCGGGTAGCCGTTCGCCCAACGCCACCATGGCAACGATGATGATGATGAACGGCAATCCCTGTCGGGCTCCGTACTCGGGGAACCAACTGATATCGCCCTGCATCTTCGTGAACGTGCTCTGGACCAACCCGATCGCCATCCCGGTGATGATCGTCGGCCAGACGTGACGGAACTTTCCGATGAGGGCGGCGCCGAGGGCAGGAATCAGAAATCCGAACGTAAAGATGCCCGACGACAACTGGACCATCGACGACGCCAGAATGACGATGAAGGCTCCGATCAACGAGCTGAGCACGAAGCTGGTACCGGCGAGGAACGTCGGCGAATAGCCGAGGAGGACAGCGCCTTTTTCGTTCTCGGCCGCAGCCCGGGTGACCAGACCCAGTCGGGTGTATCGCGATGCCGCCCACACGCCAGCACCGATCACGATCACGATCGCAGCGAGCCACAGCCCGTCACGGGGAACCGTGATCCCGTCGGCGAATGTGACCGGCTCGCGGGGAAGAATCGAGCCGACTCTGAGACTTGTATCTTCCACAAAGCGGCGTTCGATCAGTGAGATGAAGACGATGACGAGCCCGATGCTCGCAACCACCTTGGCCAGCGCAGGCGCTCGAAAGAGCGGTCTGAACACCAGCAGGTACACCGCGATTCCAAGCAGCACGGATGTCAGCAATGCCAGCAGCAGCGCCCAGCGGAACCCGACATCGCCACCGGCGAAGTGATAGCGACCGGGGAGACCGGGAAACGGGAACGGATACGCACCCCGCCTCAGATCCGCATACACATAGGCAGACCAAGTCGCCGTGGCCCCGAACGAGAAGTTGACGACTCCGGAGCCCTGATGGGTGATCAGCAGCCCCAGGCCGAACGCAGCGATGATCGCGCCGGCGCCGGCTCCGAGGAGAAGGAAGAAGAGATAGTCGGAGAGATGTTCGGTCATGTCATCCTTCGTGTCAGGTCGATTTCATCGCGGAATGTCGGTCCATGGGCCGGTGTCGGCGCGCGGTTCGCGCGGCAAACCCAACACCCGTTCACCCAGGATGTTGCGCTGTACCTCATCGGAGCCACCAGCGATCCGATATCCGGGAGCGCCGAGCAAATGATCTTTCCATGCAAACGTGCCCCACTCGCCAGTGTCGGCGGTCAGGTGGGCTCCGATGATGTCACCAACCACATTGCTGACGAGATTCATGCCTTCGGTCCACAACAGCTTGCCGAGTGAACCCTCTGGGCCGGGCGTGCCAGAACGCGCTTGATCGGCCGCCCGTCGATTGGTGAACGACTCGATCCGACTGTGGATGTAGACCTTGACCAACTTGTCGCGTGTCACCGGGTCGTCGCTGACCCCCATCTGGTGCGCCGACGCGAGGAGCTGTCGAAATGAGCCGCCCAAGGCCGACCCACCGGCGCCGGACTCTGAGTGATCACGCTCGAAACTAAGCGTCGTCGTTGCGACGTTCCAGCCGTCGCCGACCTCACCGAGACGCAGGTTGTCGGGGATGCGGACATCATCGAAGAAGACCTCACAGAACGACGAGCCACCGCTCATCTGCTTGATCGGTCGCACGTCCACGCCGGGAGCATCGAGCGGCAGCATGAACGCCGTCAGACCCTTGTGTTTGGCGACGGTCGGGTCGGTCCGGGCGATCAACTCACCCCATTGGCTGAACTGGGCGCCAGAGCTCCATACCTTCTGACCGTTGATGACCCATTCGTCACCGTCGCGCTCGGCACGGCATGACAGGCCCGCCAAGTCGGACCCGGCCCCGGGCTCGCTGAAGAGCTGACAGCACAGGATTTCGGCCCTCAGCAACGGTGCAATGAAACGCTGCTTCAGTTCGTCGGAGCCGAACACGTGAATGGTGGGGGCGATCAGACCGACCGTGACGCTGGTCAGTTCGTGGCGTCCGGGAGTCTCGAACTCTCGCTCGACGCGACCGAGCGCACGAGCATGAGCCCGGCTCAGTCCGAGGCCGCCGTGCTTGGTCGCCCAGTCGACGGCGTGGTAACCCCGCGTCGACTTCCGCTGGATCCAGTCGGCGATGCCGAGAATGTGGGCCTGTTCTTCTTCGAACGACATGTCGGAGAAGACCGAGACGTTGAATGAGCCGCCGCGACCGTCGGCCGTCGCGTCGATGGCGACACGCGGAGTCGCGTTGTTCTCGAACCAGGCGCGGGCTTGCGAGGTGAAGTCGTCCACGGATATCTCGCCGACCAGCTCGCCCGCAAGCCAGGCGTCGCGGAGTGTGCGTTTGTTGATCTTGCCCATCGTGTTGCGTTTCAGATCACCAACGATGTGATAGCGGCGCGGGCATTTGTAGTGGCTGAGCCGAGCGCGCAACCACGCAGACAGCTCGTCAGGATCCGGCGGGGAGGCTTCGTCGGTCGGTATCACCAACGCAATGAGCATCTCGCCCATCTCGGGATCGGGCACGCCGACGCAGCCGACATCGGCGACTCCCGGATGGTCGATCAGCAACTGTTCGGCCTCGGCCGGATAGAGGTTGACACCGCCGGATACGACCATGTCGCTGAATCGGTCGGTGATGAACACGTAGCCGTCAGCGTCCATGTATCCAATCTCGCCGAGGGTGAACAGGCCCGGTTCGGGGTTCGAAGATGCGGTCTTGGCCGAGTCGTTGGGATAGACGATGCCTCGGCCGGTGGCATCGCGGAAGAACAACTGGCCCTCCGTGCCCGCCGGCAGTTCCTGCATCGCTTCATCGAGGATCACAGCGCTGAATGGGCTGACCGAACGGCCGACCGAACCTTTGTGATCGAGCCACTCCTGGCTCGTGATCGAACAGACGGTGCCAACCTCGGTGGCGCCGTAGGCGTCTCTGAACACCGGACCGAACCAGTCGATCATCGCTGCCTTGACGTCGACTGGACACTTGGCACCGGTATGGGCGATCAGCTTCATCGAACTGACGTCGTACTTGGCCTTGACGGCATCGGGCAGGGCCAGCATCCGCACGAAGTGGGTGGGCACCATCACGGTGGTCTCGGTCTTGTAGGTGTCGATCACTCGTAGCGCTTCCTCCGCGTCGAACCTGGCGAGGATGACCGACGGGACGCCCGCACACACGAGGCGCATTCCCTACCGGGGGCGGGTGTGGTACAGCGGCCCGACGACGAGATGGGTGCCGAAGCCGGAGAACGTTCCGAGGGCCAGCCGTTCGAGATGCTCGTTCATATCGCCGCCGCCGGCGAACATCGTCGGCGGGAGTTCTGTGCCCTTTGGTTGGCCGGTAGTACCCGACGTGTAGAGCAGATTCGGCCGAGGTACGACGGTGCCAGGCGGATCCGCGGGTGAGCCACCGGCAAGCCATTCGTTCCAGTCGACGATGCCTTCGATGTCGCCGCAACCCCAGCCGATCACCGTGGTGACCCCCGCCTCGCGAGCAGCAGCGATTCCTCGTTCTGCGGTCTCGGGCCCCACGAACAAGATCCGACTCCCTGAGTCGCTGAGAATGTAGGCGGCTTCGGACGCGGCGAGGTGGAAGTTCACCGGTACCGATGACGCGCCTGCGAGAAGCCCGCCGAGATGGGCGAGAGCGGTCTCGGCGGCGTTCTCTGCGAACACGGCAATTCTGTGCGCCTCACCGAGATGACCGTCGTCACCGGCCGCGAGCAGCAGGTTGGCGCATCGGTTCAGCGCATCGCCGACTTCTGCCCACGTCAATTCGCGGCCGGCATCGACGAGTGCGAAGGCTGTTGGGTTCTGCGCTGCACGTTCAGTTGCAAATCGAGGCATCAGGGTCCAATGGGTCGTTGGTTGGCAGGACGGTCGAATGACCCTGGGCGAAACCGGCTGGCATCGATGGCCATCGACTCGGGCACGTGTTGGCTCGTGTCGCTGTGGTGAACGCACACCCGATGCTGGATCCGCCATTCCTCGCCTCGTCGCTCATACGCATCGAGGTAGCGGCCGTACCAAGTCGCAAGGCGTCGGTCGGTTTCGTTGAAGAGGTAGCTGATGTTGTAGACCTCGCCGCGGGCGTGCTCGCCATCTGGGTCGATCTCGACGCGATGGTTGAAGATCGTGTGCATCGTCCAGGTCCACTTGCCGTGGCTGGACACAACCCGGTCGCAGAACTCCCATGCGTTACCGACGAAGTGACCGTGCTCGTCGATGCCATCGGGCCAGTAGGCAGATTTCATCACCTCGCCGTCGAGACGATCGATGCCGTAGGAGTAGCGCCGCGCGGCCTCGCGACACGCTTCGATCGCGAGCAGTTGGTCGAGGGTTGGCGTCAGATTCATGCGTGTGCCCCACCGTCGACCACGAGGACGTGGCCGGTTACGAACGCCGCCAGATCGGACACCAGAAAGAGTGCAGCGCGAGCGATGTGGTCGGCGCAGCCGGCGATGCCGAGCGGATTTGCCGAGATTCGCCTCTGCACATCCACGCCACTGGCCAGCAGCGGCGCCAATTGGTCCTGCACCCCCGGCGTGTCGATGATTCCCGGTGCGATCGCATTGACTCGAATTCCCCGCGGGCCGAGTTCGTGAGCGAACGCACGAGTGAGCGCAATGACCGCGGCCTTGGATGCGCTGTAGGCCGAGATGTTCGCGCCGCCACCGAGACCGGCGATCGAGGCGAGATTCACCATCGCTGCTCCTGCGGTCATCCTTCGGGCGGCCTCGCGAGCCGCGCTGAAGTGGGCGCGCACATTGACGTCGAGCATGCGATGAACGAACTCGTCGGTGGCATCCAACATCGGCCCGGTGGTGGGGAAGATTCCGGCGTTGTTGACGAGGATGTGCAGCGTGCCTGAGTCGCTGCAGGCGCTGTCGATCGCCGCCGTGAGTTCGCCGGCGTTCGTGACGTCGCATTGTGCAAAGCGCGCCCCCATCGCCGTTGCGGTGCTCTGCGCGGCTGGATCGATATCGGCAATGGTCACCTCGGCGCCGGCCTCTTTCAGCCGTATTGCGATGGCCGCGCCAATGCCCTTGCCGCCGCCCGTGACGAATGCGCGCCGCCCGCCGAGGTCGATCATCTCCTCGATGGATGGACGCGCGTCGGTCACATCGACGACATTACCTAATGACCGTTCAGATTCTTTCATGCAGGCTCGAACTCGGATTCAACCGCGGCGCGATACTGCGAAATTGCCCTCGGTCCACATCACCACGAGCGTGCGGTGAGCGATCCTCCAGCCATGATCGGTGCGGGTAAGGCGGTCCTCGTACCGTCCACCGACGATGTAGTTGGGGCCACCGACTGCAGCACGGCGAACGTGTTGCGCCTGCAGGTAACAGCGATGGGTGGCGGTGTCACCGTCGACGACGACCTCGTGGTTACCAACGAGGTGCTGGGTGTCATCCATGTGTTCCAGCGCAGTGCGAACTCGATCGACGATGGCGTCGATGCCGACGAGTTGGGCTGTACTGGCGAGGACGGCGGTGGCGTCGGGAAGAAAGACCGAGTCGAGAGTCGCCCACTCCTTGGTATCGAGGGCACGGCAATAACGGATGGCGACGGCGACGATGTCGCGCTCGTCGAGCAGCATCGCAAGATCGGTGTTGACGAACTCGTTCACATCCACCGCCTACTGTCGGCGAGATGGTCGGCGATCCGCTCCAGGTCGAGCACTTCGTTGTGCTTGGCGGTCCGGTGCAGATCGCCTACGCGGTCGACGATGTGGTGACGGCTGCGCAGCGATGGGCGGCTCGTGGTGTCGGGCCGTTCTTCTTGCTCGACCACATCGACGTCGCCAGTGTGCGCGTGCGCGGCGAGCCAGGCGCCTTCGACCACTCGTCCGCGTTCGCCCAGTGGGGGTCGTTGATGGTGGAACTGATCTGCCAACACGACGGTGGACCGGACCCGGTGGTCGGAGCGTCCGGCCTGCACCATATGGCTCACTTCGTCGATGACTTCGCGGCCGCCAGCAGTGGCTTGACTGCGAGCGGCGCAGCAGAAACCCTGTACGCAGAAACGTTGGCGGGTATGCCGTTTGCGTTCCACGATGCTCGCGCGGAGCGCGGGCACCTCATCGAGATCTACGAACGCACCGAGCGACTCGGCCGCTTCTACGACATGGTTCGTGACGCGTCGATCGGCTGGCACGGTGCGGATCCGATTCGATGGTTGTGACCGGCTCATCCAATCACTCGCTGATTCGGCCGGCTTCGTGGAACTCTCGGCTGGAGCCAATGTTGAACCTGTTCGGTGTCAGGCCAGCAGTTGTCTGCCCGGCGTCGACGACAAGGGTGTGTCCCGACACGTACCGGGCGTCGTCGCTGGCGAGATAGAGCGCTGCCGCGGCGATGTCGTCGGGAACGCCGGCATACCCGAGCGGCGACGTCGACGCGATCCGTTGTGTGGTGGCCTGGATGTCGCCGGCGTTGCCAGTGGTGATCGCAGCCGTCATCGCGGTCACCGTGTTTCCTGGCGAGATCGCGTTCACCCTGATGCCATTCGGAGCGAGTTCGTTGGCCACCGACTTCGTCAGCCCGATCACGCCGTGCTTGGCCGCTGTGTAGGCATGTGGGCCGAGGCCGCCGAGTATTCCTGCAGTGCTCGACGTGTTGATGATCACGCCCGAGTTCTGCGGCAGCATGACCCGCGCCGCGTGCTTGACTCCGAAGAACACACCGCGCAACAAGATGTCGATCGTGTTGTCCCATGCCTCCACAGACATCTCCGAGATTCTTCCGACAGCGCCGACGATGCCCGCGTTGTTGAACATCACGTCCAGACGCCCGAACTCCGACACTGCGAGGTCGACGGCGGCGGCCACGTCGGACTCGTTGATGACATTGCAGAGTGCGAATCTGGTGTTCTCGCCGAGTTCGGCGACGAGTGCCCTTCCTGCGTCAGCCTGCATGTCGGCGATGATGACTCTGGCTCCTTCGGCAACGAACATACGCGCCGTCCCAGCGCCGATTCCGCTTGCCGCGCCGGTGATCACGGCGACCTTGCCTTCGAGTCGTCCGGTCATCTGATCGTCTCCTGAATGGTCGGGTCGAACATCGGAGTCACTGCTGCCCGAGACCATGATCGAGCAGTGCGTTCTGGGTTCGCTCGACAACAGCGGTCCAGAGCGCAATCGCCCGTTCGCTGGTGAAGTCCAGGCTTCCGACAGCGAGTACCGGGATCATCCAACCGCAACTGATTCCGACGCGGTAGTCCTGCAGGAGTGTGTCGTAGTCGTAGTCCGTCACGCCGTTGGCGACCAGCGTGTCGTGGTAGGCGTGCAAGAGGTCTGCCTCGTTGGCGCGTCGATCTGACGTACTCAGGTTCTGTGACAGGAAGTAGCCGACATCGGCCATGGCCCCGCCCTGGCTGATCGCCTGCCAGTCGATGACGACGACGGAGCCGTCCTCGGCGAAGAACAGGTTGTCCGCTCTAAAGTCGAAATGAACCAATGTGTGCGGCATGGCCGCCAGGTCGTCCAGCACTTGCGGCCTCGCCGCTGCGTAGTCTGCGACGAACCCTGCCAATTCTGGCTTGATGCTGTTCCCGAACGCAGCCATGAAACCCGGCAGCGAGGCGTTGTAGATCGCTGAGCCGGCCTGGTTGATCGCAGCGTTGATCACGGGAATGAAGTCGGAGTGTTCGAGGCCGTTGCCATTCCAGAACCGAGCGTGATGGGCAGCCAAACCAACGAGCGCAGCGCGTGCCTGCTCGGGCGTGACCCCGGTGACCTGATCGCCCAACGTCAGGTCGGAGAGGTCCTCCATCAGCAACATGTAGCGGTCGTCAGCGGGCTGGAGCGCTGGCTCGCAGGTGACGTGATAGATCGCGGGGGTTCGCAATGGCGATTGGTCGGCCACCTCGGCGTAGAACCGGTGCTCTCGCTCGTAGATCCGCGTCGGATGCATCATCGCCCGAATGTCTGGGGACTGGGTGGGGAACTTGGCGACGACTGTGGCGGGTGCCCCCGCCGCATGTCCGCTGTAGACAAGGCCGACCGTGGCGACCTCACCCATGAAGCCCACGCCGGCACCTGCAGCGTCGAGCACGACGGATTCGACGGTGGCGTCAGGACCGATGGTTCCGGACCCTCGTAGCGCGGCAGTCATCCAATCGGCGGTGATCTCATTGGTTGTCGTCGGCAGCATCATCGAGTGCGGAACCTTTCTGTTTCGGGGGCGAAGTCGCTGTCGGGCGCGCCCATTTCTTGGAGAACCACGAAGGCGATGCCATCGACTTCACGGACGTGATGGCAGGCAACGCCCTCCCACGCGGGCGGACCTGAGTGGGTGCCGTCGCGTACGTCGAACGACGCACCGTGTAACGGACACGTCAACCCGAACCCGCGCAGGCGACCTTCGCTGAGCGGCGTATCGGCGTGCGAGCAATTGTCGTCGAGCGCGAACAACTGGCCCCCGACGCGGCAGACGACGATGCCATCGCTGCCGACATCTTGGAAGCAGCGAAGTTGGCCGTCGGTCAACTCACTGAGATCGCCGAGTTCGATTCCGTCGATCATGGCTTCAGCGGGCCGAGCGCGAGGTGGCGGTCGAGGTTGTCGTGGAAGAACCGGATCCGACGTTCCTGCCATGGCATGTATTCGCCCCGGAAGCCGCGCGACCGAAGGCCCTGCTGTTGGGTGTTCCAGATGGCGACGTCCTGGTCGATTCCCGGACCACACGAGACCTGGCCGGCAAGACCCGTCTGATGCTCGACTTGATGGCTGACCGATACCCAATCCCGCATCGAGTTCGACCAGTACTCGGTCGCACCCTTGGGAAAGAGAGTAAGGTACCACATGTCGAAGAAACAGCGTTGCGGGTCGGTTGGGTGCGGTGTCGCCCTCAGCCAGATGCAACCGTCGGGCTTCATGCTGAACGAGATGTTCGGGAACACGGTGTAGTGGTAGTTGTCCGTCAGTTGCTCGTCGGAGTAGGCCGAAAAGTCATACCCCTTCGATTCGCCAAGGGCGCGCTTTTGCTGCTGCAGCGCGAGACGTAGCCCGGAGAGGTCGCTGAGATACGGCGCTGGGTCGACCTCCCAGAACTCGAGGTCTGGGCCCATGCTCTTCAGCGTGCGATCCGGCTTGCCCCGGAAGTGCGGACCGGGGCCGCCACCGGGCATCAGCATCCGTGCGTGTCCGGACTCGTAGAGGTCGAACTGGCTACCGCTGTGGTGCTCGTTCAGAGTCGACAACGTCTGCGGATGCACGTAGGGCAGGTGATAACTCTCGTTGAAGTTGTCCTGCACGCACTTCCAGTTGAAGTTGCCCTCCACTGTGACCCAGTGGGTGCGCTTCATACCCTCCATCCGGTAGGCATCGAGATGATCAGCAACGGGATCCAGCCACGTGCGCAGTGGTGCCACATGCTGATCCATGCTGAACCAGATGAATCCGGCCCAATTGTCGGAGGGAATTTCGATGAGATTGCGAACACCACAGGGACTGCCCTGCACGAAATCCTCTTCGTCGGGCACCCAGTTCAACCGTCCGTCGACGCCGAATCGCCAGCCGTGGTACGCGCACTGGAACTCGCCGCCGATGAGTGACCCGGCTTCGCCGACGACCAGTCGATTGCCGCGGTGTTGGCACACGTTGTAGAACACGCGGACGACGTCGTCGTCGCCGCGCACCGCAATGACGGAGTCACGTCCGATCTCGTAGGTGATGTAGTCGCCCGCCGCAGGAACCTGGTCGACACGCCCTGCCACCTGCCAGACACGCGGCCACAGCGCGTCCTGTTCCTGTCGCAGGAACTCCGGTGACCAATAGCGCTCGCCGCGGATGGCAGTGTCGCTGAGATACGGCTCCGGCGCCTTGGCGCGGGTGATGCCCCGGACCTCGACGTGTTGTTCGGAAGTAACGGTCATGACACCCCTCTTGGTCCCTCGTCCCACAATCAGCCCGACGCTCCACTACGAAGGCATCGGCGGCTACGACTAACCTAATCAACATTCAGCAACTCCGACGCCTCGTAGCGTCGGTCGGGGAGAAACAGGTCCGCGCACCATGATCCGAGGTATCCATCACGTCGCGATCTGCACGCCGAACCTCGATCGTCTGACCGACTTCTACGTGCATGCGTTGGGTTTCGAACCGGTCATGGCCAGCCAGTGGAGCGATCGCCCGATCATCGAACGGATCATCGGCTTGCCGAACTCGGCTGCCCGGCAGGTGATGTTGAAGGCGGGTAACGCTTACCTCGAACTCTTCGAGTACTCGTCCCCACCGGGGCGGACCGCTGACCAGCCACGCCAGCCCTGCGATCACGGCTACACCCACTTCTGTGTCGATGTCATCGACATCGATGCCGAGTACGAGCGGCTTCGGGAGTGCGGGATGCAGTTCCACGGCCCGCCGCCGACGACCAACGAACTGGGCGGCAGTGGTCTGCGCGCCATCTACGGCCGCGACCCCGACGGTAACATCGTCGAGTTGCAAGAGATCCTCGATGTCGAGATGGCCTGTGCGTTCGAGCGAAATGCGATGATCGCAGTGTCCGGATGACCGAACAGATCACGCCGGTGGGTCTGCGTCCTGGTCAAGCGCGCTGCCCCGGCCCGAGCACGCGAGATCTCATTCTCGGCGATTCCACCCCGACCCCGGCACCGCTGCTCGAAGAGTCGTACCAATTCGAAGGCGACGACGATGTGCCGTACGTCGAGTTCACGTCTGCGGGATACGCCGCCGCGGAGCATGAACACATGTGGTCGCGAACGTGGCAGTGGGCCTGCCGTGAGGAGCACATCCCGGAGCCTGGCGACTACTACGTCTACGACATCGGTGACCGTTCAGCCCTCATCGTCCGCGGTCCAGACGATACGGTCCGCGCCTTTCACAATTCGTGCCTGCATCGCGGTACCCAACTCAAGCCGCCCGCGTCAGTCGGCTATAGCCCCAAGTTGCGGTGTCCCTTTCACGGCTGGACGTGGTCACTCGATGGGGCACTCATCGATCTGCCGTGTGAGTGGGACTTCCCCCACGTCGAGGCGCAGCAGTACCAGTTGCCCCAGATTCGTACCGGCCACTGGGGCGGCTTCGTCTTCGTCAACTTCGACGACGATGCGCCGACACTGGAGGAGTACCTCGGTGTCCTCCCGGCGCACTTC
>JANOQU010000244.1:0-5347 GCA_031422355.1 Actinomycetes bacterium | reverse complement strand
GCCGCGGGCAAACTGGCCGAAGCAGCGAAACTGCCCGGCTTCCTGCACCTCTACGTTGGCCAGGAAGCCGTCGCAGCAGGTGTTTGTGCGACGCTTTCCGACACTGACCAGATCACGTCGACGCACCGCGGCCACGGCCATCTCGTCGCGAAAGGTGGCCAGTTCAACGAGATGATGGCCGAACTGATGGGCAAGGCCACCGGCTACTGCAAGGGCAAAGGCGGTTCGATGCACATTTCGAACCTCGCCGTCGGCATGCTTGGCGCGAACGGCATCGTCGGCGCGGGCGCGCCGATTGCGGTCGGCGCGGCGTTCGCGAACAAGTACAAGGACAACGGCAATGTCTCCGCGGCGTTCTTCGGCGATGGCTCGACCAACATCGGCGCGTTCCACGAGGCCGCCAACATGGCGTGTGCGCTGCGGTTGCCGATCCTGTTCATCTGCGAGAACAACGAGTACGGCGAGTTCACGCCCCGCAACAAGACGATGGCGATCACCGACATCGTCGACCGTGCGGCCGGCTACGGCATGCCAGGTGTCATCGTCGACGGGATGGATGTGGTCGCCGTGCACGAGGCCGCGGTCGAGGCGGCAGCGCGAGCCCGCCGCGGTGAGGGGCCATCGCTGATCGAAGCCAAGACGTACCGGTTCTACAACCATCACGGCATCCAGAACCTGGGACTCAAATATCGAGCAGACGACGAAGTCGCGATGTGGCGTGAGCGCGACCCGATCTTCACGTTCGAGGATCGGCTGATCAACGCCCGCAGTGCCACTCGATCCGATTTCGACGACGTCTGGGCCGAGCTACGGGCCGACATCGCGGCGTCGATCGAGTTCGCCGAGGCGAGTCCCTTCCCGACGCCCGATCAGTTGCTGGCCGATGTGTACACCGTGATGCCTGCGAACGTGATGGCGGCGACCGCCTCATGACCCGCACGCTGAGTTATGTGCAGGCGTTCAACGAAGCCGTGCGTCAAGAGATGGCGGCCGACGACAACGTGTTTTGCGCGGGCGAAGACATCGGTGCATTCGGCGGTGTGTTCCAGACCTACGCAGGCCTGCAGAAGCAGTTCGGCGAACGGCGGGTGGTGGATACGCCCATCTCCGAGCAAGCAATCATCGGCCTCGGCGTCGGCGCGGCCGTGACGGGTCTTCGCCCGATCGTCGACATCATGTTCATGGACTTCATCTGTGTGGCGTTCGACCAGATCGTCAACCAGGCAGCCAAGTTGAAGTACATGTTCGGTGGTTCGGCCACGATTCCGCTGACCATCACCACAGGCGGCGGCGGTGGACTTTCGGCAGCCGCCCAGCACAGTCAGTCGCTCGAGGCGCTGCTGTGCCACATCCCCGGACTCAAAGTGGTTCATCCGTCGAACCCGTACGACATGAAGGGGCTGATGACGGCCTGCATCCGCGAGAACAACCCGACCATCATGATCAAGCACAAGCGGCTGTTGGGTATGCAGGGTCCGGTCCCCGAAGAGTCCTACGAGGTGCCGCTCGGCGTCGCCAACGTGTTGCGCCAGGGCACCGACGTAACCGTGGTTGGTTGGGGCCGGATGGTGAACGAAGCACTCGCGGTTGCGAACAAGTTGGCTGATGATGGCATCGACGTCGAGGTCATCGACCCCCGCACGTTGCAGCCACTCGACACAGCGACCATCGTCGAGTCGGTGAAGAAGACCAATCGGGTCATTGTCGTGCACGAGGCCGTTCGCTTCGGCGGCCTCGGAGCGGAGATCGCAGCCCAGATCCAGGAGGAGGCGTTCGACTATCTCGACGCTCCAGTCGGACGGATCGCGGCACCGTTCTCACCGGTTCCGTTCGCGCCTGTTCTCGAGCAGGCGTACTTGCCCTCGGCCGCTGACATCGAAGCCAAAATCCGCGCCATTATCGCTCGCCCCGGGGCCTGATTCGCGTGTCTACGGTTGGCATCATCGTCAACCCGCATGCCGGCAAGGACATCCGTCGGCTGAACTCTGGCGCGGGCCAGACTTCGGATGCCGCGAAGATCGGCATCCTGCGGCGAGTTGCCGCGGGCGCCATCGAACAGGGCGTCGAGCGCCTTTTGATGAGCACCGATACGCACCGCCTCTGCGAACGCTCCGTCGAAGGACTGGGCGGACGAATCGAATTCGTCGACAGTCCGCTGACGAGTTCTCACCTCGACACCGTCGCGAGTGCTGCAGCAATGTGGAAGCAGGGTACTGATGTTGTCGTGGCGCTCGGCGGCGACGGTACTTGTCGCGATGTTGCCACTGGCTGGCCAGACGTTCCGCTCATTGCCATCTCCACCGGTACGAACAACGTTTTTCCGTCGGATATCGACGGCACCACGGCTGGAGTCGCCGCTGCGCTCATTGCAACTCGCTGTGTGGACCTCGACATCGTCGAGCGGCCGGCGAAGCGGATCACGCTGACCATCGATGACCCAATGCGAGACACGATCATCCACGAGAGCGCGTTGGTAGATGTTGCGTTGATCAGCACAGCGTTCGTCGGAGCGCGAGCAGTGAGCGACGCGAATTCGATTCGCTGGGTCGTGGCATGCATCGCAAACCCGGCGAGTACTGGATTGGCGAGCATCGCCGGACGCCTTCACCCCGTCGGTCGCGATGAGGCGGGTGGGGTACTCGTTCGCCTCGGCTCCGGTGTCAGGCGTTTACGCGTACCACTAGCACCCGGCACGTTCTCGACAGTTTCAGTCGAATCAGTCGAACCGCTCTTCGATTGCGATTCGATCGAGCTTTGTGGGGGCGGCGTGCTCGCCTTCGACGGTGAACGGACTCTGCCCGTGTCGCCCGAGGCAACGATCACCCTGTCGATCGAAAGGTCGGGACCGCGAATGATCGATGTCGAGACAACGCTTGCGATCGCCGCCCGCGATCGCCGGTTCGATCGTGGTCCCACAGCGTCCGGCGACACCGGCGCTTCACAACGAAAGGACCGTCATGGCGTCTGAGTTCCTCATGCCCAAACTCGGGCTCACGATGGAAGCGGGCACGATCACCGAATGGTTGGTCCCCGACGGCGCGATGGTCGAGGTCGGCGTTGCGATTCTTCGGATCGAGACCGACAAGACCGAAACCGATGTGGAAGCAGCAACGGCGGGGCGGCTGAAGATCGTCGGCCAGACGGGCGACACGTTTGCGTGTGGCGAGCGGATTGGATGGCTGCTCGCTGCAGACGAGCAGGCCCCATCTGCGGAGCCTGCATTGGTTGCTGCGCCCGGTGCCTCAGCGCCGGCTGAAGCTCTGGCTACTGACTCGCCGACTGCTGACGTTTCGGCATCTGTGTCGGCATCGTCTGCCACCGCACCGACCGGTGGCCGAATCATCGCTTCGCCGTTTGCGAAACGGTTGGCAAGAGAGCGCGGTCTGGACCTTCGCGCGGTCCGCGGCACCGGACCGGGCGGGCGAATTGTCACTGCCGACCTAGACGGAATTGTCGCGCCGTCGACGACTGGCGCGCGGGGCGCAACTGCCGAACGAGTGCGGGCGACGACCGCTGGTCGCCAACTCGCCGACCTACTCGGTATCGATGTCGCAGACGTGGCTGTGGACCCAGTGGATGGAAACGTCACGCGCGAGACCGTTGCCCGCTATGTCCGCGAGCTTCTGGCAGCAGCGAAGGCGGGCTCCGTCGCCGCAATGGCTCCGACCAAACCACAGCCGTCTCGCCCCGCACTGGCACCCGCTCTGCAGGACCCGACCTCGACGATCCGACTCACGGGAATGCGTGGCACGATCGCCAAGCGGATGCACGAGTCGTTGGCGCAGATGGCGCAACTCACCCTGTTCATGGACGCAGATCTCGACGCCGTGGTTGCTGACCGCAACCGGCGAGCGGCTCAAGGGCAGTCACCGAGCTACACCGATTACATGATCGCTGCCGCAGCACGAGCGCTATACAAGCACCCGATCGTCAACTCCCAGATCACTGACGACGGCGTTGCGCTGCTGCCGATCGTTCACGTCGGTATGGCGGTGGCCCTCGACGGTGGCCTCATCGTGCCTGTCATCAGCAACACGGCGGATCGTGATCTCGCGTCGCTGATGGTTGAGACCAGCCGACTCGCCGAGGCGGCGCGGGCTGGCTCGTTGAAGCTGGCCGATTTGGAGGGCGGCACGTTCTCGGTGAGCACGCTCGGGATGTTTGGCGTAGACGGCTTCACGCCGGTCGTCAACCCGCCGAATACGTGCATCCTCGGGGTCGGTCGACTGCGCGATGACGTCGTACTCGACGCTGGTGGCAATGTGACCACCAGCAAGCGCCTGACACTCAGCCTGACCTGGGATCACCGAGCGTTCGACGGAGCGCCGGCCGCTGCGTTCTGCAAGACGATCGTGGAACTGTTGAACAACCCAGACGCGCTGGACGCGCCGCCGAGCCGAGGGGACAGGGAATGATCGACTACCAGCACCTCTTCCATGTCGGAATCAGAGTCCCGAACCTCGACGCGGCGATGGTGGAGCTGGGCGCCAGCCTGGGAGTTACCTGGGCTGAGCGTCGGGAGAAAGCGGCCCAGACCTTGTGGACGCCACAGGACGGTCTTCAACACCTGCATCTCAAGTTCACCTACTCGGCTGAGGGTCCGCAGCACATCGAGTTACTGGAAGGCCCGGCCAGCAGCTTCTGGGATGGCCGCACAGATTCGGGCGCGCACCACCTGGGTATCTGGGTGGATTCGGTCGTAGACGAGACCGACCGACTCGTCGGCGCGGGGTGGGTGATCGTGGGGGCCCAACGTGACCCCACTGACGGCAACGGCTACGGGGTGTTCAGCTATCTGCAGCCGCCGAGCGGACTGATCGTCGAACTGGTGGATCGCGCGATCCAACCTCACTTCGAGCAATGGTGGGGCGCTGCTCTGCCGCCCGCGCCGCCGGCCTGATCACGCGCTGCGGCCCTCATCGGCCCTCATCGGCCCTGCCCGATCCCCGCGCGTTCGTTCCCCGCGGGTTCGTTCCCCCCGCCCTCCCGGATGACACGAACCACGCCCTTGGTCCCGCTGTGTGTCAAGGGGTGGCACGACGCGGTACCAAGGGCGTGTTTCGTGCCACCGCCGATGGCCTGCCGTCGGAACTGCCGGTGCTCGCCCGGCGTTGGCGGCGTCACCGGTTTCCTCCATTGACGAGCAGTGTTTGGCCAGTGATCCAGGAGGCGGCCGGCGAGGCAAGAAACACGACGGCATTGGCGACGTCTTCCGGCGTGCCGAGCCGCCCGAGGGGCACGCCCCACTTGGCAGCCAACGTCGGAAGATCTTCTTCGGTTGCCTGGAAGAACTCCATGAAGACCTCGGTCGGCACTGGCCCGGGTGCCACCCCGTTGACCCGGATCC
>JANOQU010000243.1:0-1675 GCA_031422355.1 Actinomycetes bacterium | reverse complement strand
CCCCGTGACACGCACCCAGCACGTGACTGCATTGACGAAGTTCGCAGTCGATGGTGGGTTCGCTGGCCTGGACATCGACTACGAAAAGTTTGCATTCAGCGATGGCAAGAGCACGTGGGCGACCACGTTCGACGCGTGGGGGGCGTTCATGACCGAACTGTCGACCGCGCTGCACTCCGCCGGCAAGACGTTGGCCGTTGCCGTACCGCCGATCTACAACAGCGGCCGCACCGACACCAGCGGATATTGGGTCTACAACTATCCAGTGATGGCTCAGACCGTCGACCGGATTCGGGTGATGACATATTCGTACAGCGTCGCCAGTGCTGGACCAATTGCGCCGTACAACTGGGCGGTGACGAGTATGGATGCAGCGTTGGCGATCGTGCCGGCCGCCAAGTTGGTGCTCGGCATACCCGCCTACGGCACCGATTGGGTGACCAACACCGAGGGCACCTGCCCACTCGGTGTCAGTCCCATCAAACGAAGCCTGCAGACCGTAGACGCAACTGCGTGGGCGACGAGCAAGGGAGTCAAGCCCACGTGGGACGCCCTCACCCGGGAGCGCACGTTCAGCTATATCGATTCGTTCTCCGGTCTCGACGTCAATGGCTATACGGTTCGCTGCAACGTGAGCCGCAAGGTCTGGTACCCGGATGCGGACGCGATCTATGAGCGGGTCAAGTTGGCTCAGGCCAAGGGAGTGGTTGGTGTTGCCATCTGGGCGCTCGGCTACGAAGACACGCTCACCTGGGAAGGCGTCGCCGCCGCCAGAGCCGGCAACCTGACATGGAAGGCGCCAGAGCTGCCGACGCCCGCACCGCTTCCCGCTCCGGGACCACCGATCACGTCGCCGACGACGCCGTTGCCGGCCCGCTTCCTGGATACGAGAACCGGGGCCAAGACCACCGACGGCCAGTTCGCCGGCAAGGGTCGGTTGAACGCAGGAGCCGTGCTCGAGGTTCGAATCGCCGGCCGAGGCACAGTGTCAGCCGACGCCGAAGCGGTGACCTTGAATGTCACTGCGCTCGGCGAGGGCAACGGCTTCGTCACGGTGTACCCGTGCGGCCAGCGGCCCACGACTTCGAACCTGAACGTCCGATCAGGACAGATCATCTCCAACTCGGTGATCACGAAACTGGACGCTGAGGGCGACGTGTGTTTGTTCACCGTTGCGCCAGCGCATTTGTTGGTGGATGTCTTCAATGTCTTGCCCGGTTCGGCCTTCTCCCCAGTCGATGCGTCAGCACGACTGCTCGACACTCGCGCCGGCCTGCCGACGATCGACGGTTTGTTCGCCGGTGTCGGAGCGATGGAACCAGGCAGTGTGATCGAGGTCGAAGTTGCCGGGCGTGGTGGACTCGCAGCCGATGTTCGCTCGGCGGTGCTGAATGTCACCGCAGACGGCGCGGTCGGCAGCGGCTTCCTCACTGTGTGGTCGTGCGATTCGGCGAGGCCAACGACATCGAATGTCAACTACACGGCGAGCGTGCCGATTCCGAACGCAGTCGTCACAGGGCTGTCGGCCAACGGCTCGGTGTGTGTCTTTTCGTCGAATCGGACGAACGTGATCGTCGACACCTTTGGTTCTCTGCAGGCTGACGCGTACAAGCCATTGGTCCAGCCATCGCGACTACTCAACACTCGTGTTGGTGGCTCGACGACCGACGGTGAC
>JANOQU010000242.1:0-2577 GCA_031422355.1 Actinomycetes bacterium | reverse complement strand
ATGTACCGAAAGACCCGGTTCGTGCCGAGAGTTCGGGTGCTGACGTTCAAAGACGTCAACGTCGAAGAACTTCCCTCGACGGAGATCTAGCAGGTTCGGGCGTCAACCAGTCGGGACCGGGACAGGCACGATTGGCGCTCGGCCGATGGGGCGAGGATCAAGCCGTCCGTTGGTATGTCCAACAGGGCTATAGGATCGTCGAACGAAACTGGCGAGTGAAAGAGGGCGAGATCGACGTGATCGCCGCTCGAACCGGACTGGTGGTGTTCTGCGAGGTCAAGACCAGACGCTCCGATGCGTTCGGGGACCCATCGCTGGCGGTGACCTTTGCCAAGCAGCGACGAATCCGTCGGCTGGCAGCGATCTGGCTGCATACCCATGAGGTGCACGGGGTCGCAGTCCGATTCGATGTCGTCTCGGTTCTCGGTGTCGACGTCCGGGTCATCGAGGCCGCATTCTGACCAGTGCCCGGACGGGGGCGGAGCACCGCTTCAGCCGAACAGCGCCCAGATGATGAGTGCCGCGGCGAGCCCAATGGCGGTCACGACGAACAACAGATCGCCTCGTTTCGGGACGAACTTTCGATGCGGGTTGTAGCCCATGCCCTCAGTATCGTCGCCCGGCATGGAAACCATCGAGGTCACCCGTCACGACGGGATCGTGACCATCATGTTGAACCGGCCGACGAAGAAGAACGCAGCGACGAGGCAACTCTGGGCCGAGGTGCTCGCAGAGCTTCGCGAAATTGCCGGGCGAGCGGATGATCGTGTCGTGATCATCACCGGTGCCGGCGGCGAATTCTGTGCTGGCGCAGATCTCTGGGAGTCCTCCGCAGATACTGCGCCGCGTCATGGACTGGCTGCGATGCGCAATATTGGAGACGTGGCGCTGGCCTTGCATCGATTGCCGCAACCCACGATCGCAAAAGTGCGTGGCGTGGCTGTCGGTGCTGGCTGCAATCTCGCGTTCGGCTGTGACCTCGTTGTCGCCAGCACGACAGCTCGATTCTCGGAAATCTTCACGAACCGAGGCCTTTCGCTCGACTTCGGTGGCTCGTTCCTGTTGCCACGCCGCGTCGGCCTGCACATTGCGAAGGAAATCGCGTTCTTCGGCGACATCTTGTCAGCGGCCGAGGCGCAGCAGTACGGCCTGGTCAACCGAGTGATCGATGACGGCGAGCTCGACTCGTTTGTCGACGGATGGGCAGCACGACTCGCCGCCGCGCCACCGATCGCACTGGCTCAGACCAAGCGGATGCTGAACGCTTCGTCGACCGTGTCGATGGAACAGGCCCTGGACGATGAGGGAGCTGCGCAGGCCGTGAATTTCGGGACCCGCGACACGATTGAGGCAATTGCGGCCTTCGCCGAGAAGCGGGCGCCGACCTTCCACGGCCGATGACCCCGTTCGCGTGATGCCGTACCCGGTGACCGGGCACGTGAGGTCGCGAGGGCTAGCGTTGGCTCGGTGAAACGGCTGAGTCTGCTGAGTCTGCTGAGTCTGCTGTGTCGTGGGGCTGGCGTGGTGTCTCTTTGCGTGGCCGGCTTCGTTGCCGCTGGACCGGTTGATTCGGCTCCGGCAAATGCGTCGGGTATGGCTCGTACGTCGCCCGCCGATGAGTCGACGACCACAACTGTTGCCGAGACGGTGCCAGAGATTCTTGGGCCAGACATCGGCGCCGCCACACCTGCACCAGTGCTTGCGCCGTCGGCCGCGCTGCTGCAGATCCCGGCTGGATGTCCGTCCCCGCCTGTCGCCTCGATTGTGTTCGTCGGGCAACTCGTCGCCAAGGATCGCAGCACCGCCCGCTATTCGGTCGATCAAATCCGAGCCGGCGCCGCACCGACGTACATCGTCACCGGCCTGATCGACATCCGATATCCCGACGAAACGCAATATCTGACCGTCGGTGACGAGTACCTGGTGGGCGCCGCACCCGCAGGTACGACGCAAGCAATGCATTCCAAGGTCCGCGAGACGGATCTGCTCTTCGGTGGGAACGCCGTCATTGGCCTGACCGAGAAGAGCAGTGAGTGTCCTGTCGCCGAGGATCCGATACGAACGCTGCACGTCGACGGCAGGGATGTCGAGACCAGCCTGTTCACCGGGTTGAAGGACTCAAAGATCGATATTGCATTGGCCTTCGCCAAGCCAATGGCGGTGGCCCTCGCGGTCATCCTTGTGCTGGCGCTGATCCGCTGGCTGTTCACAGCGATCTTCGTCTCAGTCCGCAGAGCTGCAGACGGCACGCCAGTGACCGCTGTCGGCCCAGACCGCCGTCACCACCTCCCAGACCTCTGACCCCGCACCCCGCACCCCTCACCACTTCCGCGAACGATTCTGCCTGCCCTGAGGTCACATTTGGTGCAAACAAAAGCAAGCGCGGCGCAAAAGTGGCTACCCCACGTACGAAGAATGAGCTTTGGCGCGAATCTCGGCGACTGCGTGGCTCAAACCCAGTGGATCCCGAAACAACGCGCTGCCCGCAACGAGCACGTTTGCGCCAGCCGCTGCTGCGCCGCCGGCCGTGTTCGGCCCGATGCCGCCGTCTACCTCGACATCGATGCTTTCGGCAAA
>JANOQU010000241.1:0-12011 GCA_031422355.1 Actinomycetes bacterium | reverse complement strand
GTAGAAATAGTTCTTGCGGTGAAAGGTGCACGGTTGGATCGTGCAGTTGAGGGCCGCCCCGATTCGCATCGCCAACTCCACAGCGCGGCGGTTGAGTACCGGCAACGCACCGGGAAGCCCGAGGGTGACCGGATCGATGTTGGTGTTCGGTTCATCACCGAAGCGGTTGGCGCTGGCGCTGAACAACTTGGTCGCCGTCGCAAGCTCGACGTGAACTTCCAAGCCGACCACGAGTTCGTAGCCGTCGATCAGGATCTCGTTCCCCGTGGCCGGACCAGCCGTATACAGGTTCCCCGGAGTCGGGTTGGTTGTCGAGTTCGCTGTCGGGTTGGTGGTCGAGGTCACGACTGGCTCCTTTCGAGCGCCGCTGCGGCTCGGAACATCTGCGGTTCACCGAGTGTGCCGGCCAAGATCTGGACGCCGATCGGCAACCCGAACTGACCCGTGCCGAATGGAACGCTCATTCCCGGATGGCCGGCAAGGTTGGTCGGGATCGTGTACGTGTCGCACAGGTACATCGCGAGCGGGTCATCGCCCTTGGAGCCGAACTCGAAGGCGACGGTGGGTGAGGTGGGGGTCAGCAGGACGTCGGCTTTGGTGTAGGCGCGGTCGAAGTCGTCGGCGATCAATCGGCGCACCTTCAGCGCCTTGCCGTAGTAGGCGTCGTAGTAACCAGCGCTCAAGGCGTACGTACCGAGCATGATCCGCCGCTGGACTTCTTCGCCGAAGCCAGCCTCTCGCGTGGCCGAGTACATCGTGTTGGTGTCGGGTGCGTCGACTCGTACGCCGTAGCGCACCCCGTCGTAGCGGGCAAGGTTGCTGCTCGCCTCCGATGGTGCAATGAGGTAGTAGGCGGTGAGGCCGTAGCCGAACGCGGGTACTTGCACGTCGACGATGGTCGCTCCAGCAGCCTGGAGCGCCTCGAATGCGAGTTCGAGTCGCTCGACAACATCGGGGTCAGCACCTTCGGGAAGATCGGTGATTCGGCCGACCCTCAGACCCTCGACACCCTCGCGAATCGCCGTCATCAACGACGGCTGCTGATGGGGGATGGAGGTGGAGTCCAGCGGGTCGTGGCCGCCAATGACATCCATCAGGAGGGCCGCATCTTCGACGTTGCCGGTGAACGGGCCGATCTGGTCCAGCGAACTCGCAAAGGCAACCAGGCCGTAGCGGCTCACGTAGCCGTATGTTGGCTTCACGCCGACGACACCGCACAGTGCGGCCGGTTGACGAATCGAGCCACCGGTGTCGCTGCCGAGACTGACGCTGGCAAAGCCGGCAGCAACGGCCGCTGCGCTTCCGCCGCTGGAACCGCCGGGCACCCGGCCGAGATCGAGCGGGTTGCGCGTCGGCCCGAACGCACTGTTTTCGGTGCTGGAGCCCATCGCGAACTCGTCGAGGTTCGTCTTGCCGACGGCCACTGCCCCAGCGAGGGCCAGCTTGGTGACGACAGTGGCGTCGTATGGCGGCTTCCAACCCAGCAGAATCTTCGACGAGCATGTGGTCGGGATTCCCCGCGTACACATGTTGTCCTTCAGCGCGATCGGCACGCCCGCCAGTGGACCGGGGTCGTTGCCAGCGGCGACGGCTGCGTCGATTGCGGCTGCGGCGATCCGTGCTTGGTCGGCGAGCACGAGGTTGAACGCATGAACGTCGCCTTCGCGCGCGTCGATCCGGCGGAGATGTTGTTCGAGGACGTCGGCCGCCTTCAGTGAACCGCTGCGCACTCCGCTCGCGATTTCAACTGCCGACATCGCATTGGCTGCCGAGTACGCGGTCGATTCGTTCGTGTGGTTGCTCATGCGTCCAACCCGAAGATCGGCGGCACCCGGAAACGCCCGTCTTCCGCCGACGGAGCGGCGGCGAGTACTTCGTCGCGATCCAGGCTGGGAAGAACGACATCCTCGCGAAAGACATTGGTCAGCGGATACGGCTGGGTCATTGGCTGGACATCGTCGAGATCGAGTTCGTCGATGTCGGCGAAGTGTTCCAGCATGCCAACGAGTTGGGCCGTGGTTCGTTCGAGGTTCTCGGGGGTGATGTCCAGCCTGGCCAGCTTGGCGACCTTGACGACATCTTCAGCAGTGATCCGTTCAGACACACCCGACAGGCTAGGCCGAGACCCACCCTCACCACTTCCGCGAACGATTCTGCCCTCTATGAGGTAACTTTCGCTGCAAACTCTTGCAAGCACTGCGCGAACAAAAGTTCTCAGGGTCAAAAGTGACCTCAGGTCAGGCAGAACCGTTCGCGAAAGTGGTGCAAGGGGTTTATGGGGCGGGGCTTACGGGGTGACGGTGAAGGGGGCGAAGGCTGGGGGGCGGCGTTCGAGGTAGCTCTGGACGCCCTCTTGGAAGTCGGCGCGGGCCACTGACTCGTTCATCAGATTGATCGAGTCGGTCGTTGCGTCCTCGAGCGGGCGGACTGTGTCGACCAGCAACTGGCGCTTCATCAGCGCCCAACTGGTCGGACAGCAGTTGACTGCGAGGTCCGTTGCGTAGTCCAGCACGTGGACCAGCAGGTCATCGGGTTCGATCGCGGCGTTGACGAGACCCATCGTGGCCGCCTCGGCGCCGGTGATCACTCGTCCGGACAGCAACAGGTCTGCGGCGCGAACCATGCCGACCAAACGCGGCAGCATCCACGAACTTCCATATTCCGCGACCAGGCCGCGACGGGCGAACGACGTCGTGAACTTCGCCGTTGGGGTGGTGAAGCGCAAGTCGCAGAACAGCGCCATCGAGAATCCGACACCTGCGACAGGGCCGTTGATCGCCGCGATCACGGGCTTCGGCACGTTCGCCAAGTCGGTCACCCGGCGACCGCCGGTTGCCGGGCCAGCGCCGCCGGCGGGGTTGGCCCGAATCTCATTGAGTGCATCCATCGACGCCCCGGCGCAGAATCCCTTGCCTGCACCGGTGACCACGATGACCCTGATGGCGGAGTCAGCAACTGCGTTGTCGACTGCCGCGAAGAATTCGCCGGCCATGTCTGCGCCCCAGGCATTGAGTTGATCGGGACGGTTGAGCGTGAGCAGGGCAATACCGGGATCGCGGACTTCGGTGAGGACAAGGGCGTCGGTCATGAGTCCGACGGTAACTCCTCGGCCTCGCTTGCTCCGCCCTCAGGATCGTCCGTGTCCGTGTCCGCCGTGTCCGCCGTGTCTGCCGGGTCCGCTTCCGCTTCTGCCATGTCCGTAACCGCCACGTCTGCCACGTCTGCCACGTCTGCCGTGTCCGCTTCCGCTTCGGCCACGTCCGATTCGCCGGCGTCCGCAGCTTCGACCACAGGTGGCTCGTCTGCGGCAACCACGTCGTCCTCCGCCAGGGAGTCCTCGAATGCAAGGGTCTTGCGGCTCGACACGGCGAGGTAGATGCCGCCACCGATTACGGCGGCGAGAGCGACCCACTGATTCCAGCGCAGCCCAGCGACATGATCGGCCTCGTCGATTCGTAGGCCCTCGACGAAGAACCGGATGACGCCGTAGCCCATCAGATACATCGCCATCAGATGTCCCGGACGCACCCGGTACCGCTTGTCGATCAGCAACAACAAACCCGCCAGTGCCAGATTCGACAGTGATTCGTACAGGAATGTCGGGTGGAACAACGTGTTCGGATCGGTGTACTTGCTGGCGTCGCCGGTGCGCCGATCGAGGTCGATCTCAAGACCCCACGGCAACGTCGTCGTACGACCGTACAACTCTTGGTTCCAGTAGTTCCCCCACCGGCCAATGGCCTGAGCGAGAGCGATCGCCGGTGCGCCGCAGTTGGCCGCAAGACCGACCGGGATGCCCTTGCGTTTGAGGTAGTACAGCCCAACCGGGATTCCGGCGGCGAGGCCACCGGGGATGCCGAGACCACCCTGCCAAATTTTGGGAATGTCGCCGAGGTTGTCCTCGAACTTCGACCAGTCGGTGAGGACGTGATAGATCCGCGAACCCACGACGCCAGCGAGTACCGCCCAGACTGCCATCCCGTTCGCATCGTCGCGAGTGCCGATGCCTTTCTGCTCGAATCGGCGACCCATCAGCCACACTCCGGCGACGACGCCGAGCGCAATCATGAGCCCATAGGCATGGATGTTCAGCGGGCCGATCTCAAGAGAACCACTGGACGGACTCGGCAAGCTTGCGACCGACATGACAAAAAGTGGCATCAGGCCGTCAGTCGATCTGCGAACGCGACCGATTCGGTACAAATCAGTTCCTTGTCATAGTCCTGAGTCGCAACGTGGAAGCTGCGATCCAGGCTGAGCCGTTCGAGCGGGCCACCGTAGTGAGTGGCCAGGAACTCGGCCTGGGCTGGCTCGACGACGTGGTCCTGAGGCGAGTTCATCAGCAGCAATGGCATCCGTAATGCCTCATACGTCGGCGCGATCGTCGCCAAGCCGTCGAGCATGAGACTCAGCAGACCAGCGATCGGTGTGCCCTCGTAGGCACTTTCGTGGGCATCCGGATCGGCGATATCGCTGCCGATACCGGGCATGACGGCCGTCCCATCGGCCAGCATCGCTGCGAACATGTCGGTGACCTCGACCGGCTGCGGTTGTGTGGCCGGGTTGATGCAGATCAGACCGGCGATGTCGGGGTGCCGGCCGCCGATCCACAACGTGAGCGCGCCACCCATGCTGAGCCCGGCAACGACGACGGCACGCGTCCGAGCGGCGAGACGCTGGTAGGCGGCTTCGGTCTCGGCGATCCAGTCGGCCCAACTCGTCGTGAGCATGTCGTCGACGGACGTTCCGTGGCCCGGCAAGCGGGGGAGTTCGACGTGATAGCCCGCCGCAGCGAACGCTTCCGCGAGGAGGCGCATCGAACTCGGGTTCCCGGTGAATCCGTGGAGAACGAGGGCACCGCGATCACCGTCGGCCATATGCGACCAGGCCTCGGCGCCAGCCATGATTGGTTCAGTCATGGCCACAGTTCTATCGCAACTTTCTCGTATCAACGGTAGCTGTCGTTCGCCGTCAGTGGGTTCTCCCACCACTCCTGGTCGTAGCCCTCGGCTTCCCAGTCGGGGAACGGGTAGATGCAGTTGACGGGACACACGGGCAGGCACTTGTCGCAACCGCTGCACAGTTCGGGGATGATGACCACGTCGATGCCGTGATTGAAGATCGCACCGAACTGCGATGGGCAGTGGCGTAAGCAGGCATCGCAGTTGATGCACTCCAACATCTCGATCCGCAGCGGGGGATTCTTCCACTTCGGATTGCGCAACCGAAGTTCGATTCGCTCGGTTCGTGAGGCACCCATGCGGGCGATAGTAGGGGACTGATCAGTGGTGCTGGCGATTGGGTGCCGGCACTCGACCGTCGGTGGCGACATTGCGCAACGCTGGGATCCGGCGCGTGATCACCGCGAGGAATGCGTCGACGACTTCCGGCTCGAACTGAGAGCCGCGGGCACCAATGATGTACGCAACGGCATCGGCTTGCGACCACGCGTGCTTGTACACCCGAACACTCGTGAGTGCATCGAACACATCGGCGACGGTCACGATTCGCCCGCACCGAGGAATGTCGGTGTCGCGAAGGCCTGCTGGATAGCCCGTACCGTCCCAACGCTCGTGGTGGTTCAACGCAACGACGGCGCCGAGTTGGATCAACTGTGATGTGCTACCGGACAGAATCTGAGCGCCAATGGTCGTGTGGGTCTTCATCACCTCGAACTCGTCGACGGTAAGCGGCCCGGGCTTGAGCAGGATCGCGTCGGGAACTGCGACCTTGCCAATGTCGTGCAGGCGGGCGGCGAGGCGTAGTTGCTCGCACCACGCAGCGTCCTCGTCCAGTTCGTAGGCGATCTCAGCGGACAGGTCGCCGACCCGAATCGTGTGTTCGCCGGTGTCGGTGTCGCGGAACTCTGCGAGCACGGCCAAGCGTTGGAATGCCTCGAGTTGGTACTCCTCGAGGTCGTGAGTACGTCCTCTGACCAATGCCTCGAGTTCGCTCGTGCGGAGGCGGAGAATTTCGGCCTGCTGGCGAGCGTGCTCTGTGTCATGGGCGATTTGCAGGGTCTTGATTCGCAGGTCTGTCCCCTGATTGAACAGATCCTGGTGGAGTTCGAATCGGGACTCCTGATGCGACAGCGCCTGCTCGTGCCGACCGAGGCGCTTGTAGACGATCGAGAGCAGTTCGTGTGCCTTCAATTCGGATGGCCGAACGTTGGCGCGCTGGGCAACATCGAGCGCGATTCGGAGATCGTCCTCGGCACGAACGAGGTCGCCGTCCGCGATCGACGCCTTGCCGCGAGCGATGCGAACCGAAATCATTTCCTTCGGGTTGCACTCTGCGCCTCGCTGGGTTCTGTCATCGAGGATATGGAGCGCCTCGTCGAAGCATTCTGCTGCCCGCCGCTGGTCACTCAGGCTCGCATACGCCTCGCCGAGATTGGCGAGGACCTCCGGCATGAACCCCGGCGCGTGCTCTCGGGACAGTTCCAGCGCAGATTCGCCCAGGCTGACGGCAAGGAAGAACTCGGACCGTTCGGCGCGTAGTTGGGCCATGTTGGCGAGCGTGATCGCATCGAAGTCGGGACGGGCGAGTTGGCGGTTGGCCGACAGCGCAGCCTCGTAGGTGACGATGGCCCGATCCGTGTCACCGAGTTGGTGGTGGATCGTGGCGACAGTGTTGAGCAAGTTGCCTTCGTCGACTCGGTGATCGGTCGTGCGGTATTGCTCGAGACCGCGCAGGCAGCAGGACAATGCTTCGGTGTGGTTGCCGGCGTTCAGGTGGACGATGCCCATCAGATTCAGTGCCCAGACCTCGACGACGACGGCACCACATTTGCGGGCCAGATCGCGGGCATCGACGGCCACACCGAAGGCCTCGTCGGCTTGACCGCTGTAGTACGCAAGGCTGGCAAGACGGTAGAACGCCTCTGCTTCGCCCGGCTCATCGGCCTGCGAACGAGCGAGCACCCGGGCTTGCTGGACGAGGATTCGCGATGCAGTAGCGTCTTGTTGTTCCACGGTCTTGGCCTGGTCCAAGAGCTCGCGGACCGAAGGTGATGAGGCGCGGGAGCGTGTCGTGACGTCAGTAACCATCACCGACCTCCTTCCCGCTGTCGCAATGCTGTCCACCGCCAGGCACCGGTCTTCGCCGGAAACCAAGAATCCAATGATAAACAAATCTCATCGTGTGTGCACGTATTGTCATGAACTTTCATCAAGCTTGACGGACCTCTGTGCAGATGGACCAAGCGTGGTCAAAGACCGCGCTCCGTAGCGAAGACAACGAAAAGTGGCGAGGTGTGACGACCCTACGTGGTGACTGCATCAAAATTCGCCACTCTCGGCTTGATGACTGAACGTTTGCGAAGCCGTTGAAATCCGGGCCGAGGGCCATCGTGAGAAGTCGACCCCGGTATCGCCGTGACGGCATGACATCTAGATTGGTGCCAGGTGAACGAATGCGGACTTCTGGAACTGGCGTGAGCGGCACGTCACGTCATCGCGCGCTCGACCGTTCGATTGAACGATCGACGGTCAGCGGTTTGATTCCGGTCGTCACGCTCGTCCCCGTGTGGCTGCTCGCACTTGTCGTGTTCTGGCTGCCGGTCCGACTCGTCTGGCGGGTGCCGTTCTGGGTGTTCGCGGTTGCACACCTCGCTGGGGTAGTCATCATGTTTTGGCGGCCACTGCAGAACGTGCTCGTGATGCGGATGCTCGGTGCCCGTCGGGCGACCGCGGAACAGTCCCGACGACTGGAGCCGGCATGGCGAAGTGTCGCCCAGCAGCTCGGGATCAAGCCCCGACGGTACGCGCTGGCAGTCCTGCCATCGGATGATCTGAACGCCTTTGCGTGCGGTGGCTCGCTGCTCGTCGTCACGTCGTACGCGATCGAAGCCCTCCCGCGCGACGAAATGACCGGTGTCCTTGCTCATGAACTGGCGCATCACCTCGGGTTTCACACGGTTGCGCTCACCCTTCGACAGTGGCTCAGTTTGCCGATCTTCCTCCTCGCCCAAGTCGGCTTCTTCCTTCAGAACGTGGCGACAGCGGCGACCAACAGTTTCGTGAGCCATTCGTCGTCGCTGAGCGCCGTCGGTCGGTTGATCAGCGCAGTCCTCAACGGTTTCTCGTGGATCTTTCTCGCTGGCCTTCTCGCCAGCAATCGAATGGCGAACAGCGCTGGTAGAACGTCTGAATTCGAGGCTGACCGACGAGCCGTGGCGATGGGTTTCGGTCGCGAACTGGCAACGGCGCTTCGCAGAGTTGACCAGCAGAACCGGGATCGCGACGGGCAGGGCGGCTCGACGTCTCGCGGCGGATTGCGCGATGGATTGGTCGTCACTCATCCATCCGCCCGGGCGCGAGTTCAGCGGATCGAAGCTCGCCTTCGTCGCAGCGGTCGTCAGTCGAGGTCGTAAGCGGCCGATCACCAGGACGGACCGGGCGACTTCGCGAGTCAGAGTGATACCAGTTCGGCATCAGTCAGTTCAAACGCACCACGCCGATCGGGGCGACGGTTGCGGCGAGGACCCGGATCAAATCATCGGGCGCGATCTCGATGTCGAGTCCACGCTTGCCGCCGCTCACGAAAACTGTGTCGTAGAGCTGGCACGTCTCATCGATCACAGTCGGCAAGAGCCGTTTCTGGCCGAACGGGCTGATTCCTCCGACGACGTAGCCCGTGATCCGCTCTGCGACGGCCGGGTCACACATCTCGGCGCGCTTGGCGCCAACCGCCACGGCGAGTTCTCGCAATGACATCTGCCCGCTGACGGGAACAATGCCGACGACGAGCCCTGGCGTTGCCAGGCCATCGACTTTCGCCAACAGGGTTTTGAACACCTGATCGGGATCGATCCCGAGCGCGGTCGCGGCGACTGCACCGTAGTTGCGGTCCGCCGGGTCATGATCGAACGCGTGGAGCGTGAAGTGCGCGCCGGCGGCTTGCAAGAACACCGTGGCCGGAGTGGCCGAGTGTCGATGTGAACCAGACATCTCAGGACGAACTGGTGACCGAAGTTGGATCGCAGTTGCTGCCGCAGACAGCGACGACGACCCGCTCGCCTGATGCCGGAACGTAAGCGCCCGAACGTAACGCTGCAAGCGCCGTGGCGCCGCCGGGCTCCGCGACTAACCGAAATTCGTCCCACAACGCTCGTTGCGCAGAGCGGATGTCGTCGTCGGTGACCAGGATCGCTTCGTCGACGTAATGGCGCACGATTGACCAGGCCACCGCACCCAACTGACCTGAGCCGAGAGAGTCGGCGGCGACACCGCCAACGGACACAGTCGTTGGCAAGCCGGCTTGACGGGCGGCGAACAAGCATTGGCTGGTGACCGGTTCGACGCTGACCACCTTGCGCCGATCCTCGGCCCACGCGGCCTGGCCGGCGATGAAGCCGCCGCCGCCAACTGCGACGACGAGCGTGTCGTAATCGCCAACCTGTTCGTCGAGTTCTAGGCTCATCGTGCCCTGACCAGCCACGATCGCGGGGTGTTCGAACGGATGAACCGCGAGCGCACCGGTCTCGGCTTGACGGGCAACGGCGGCCGCCTGCGCATCGTCGAAGAATCCGTCGATCACGTTGATCGTCGCGCCGTATCCGGCGATTCGTTTGCGCTTGATCGAAGGACTCGTGGACGGCATGAAGATTTCGGCTCGGTAACCCAACTCCCGACCGGCGTACGCGACGGCCGCCCCGTGGTTGCCACCTGAGGCAGCGATCAGCCCGGCATCGCCGAGGTCGCCAGCCCCCGCGGCCGTGATGATTCGGTTGAACGCCCCGCGGGGCTTGAACGAGCCGGCGTGTTGCAGCAACTCCAGCTTCAGAGTCAGGTCGATGCCGATACCGAGTTGGCCGGCCCGAACGTCGATCACGGGCGTCCGCCGAACCAGGCCACGGATCCGCTCGTAAGCGGCGGAAATGTCGGCTCGTGAAACGGCGGGTAGGTCCTGCGTGATCATCGTCCGGACTGTATCGGTCAGCGAATCCAAGGCGGGTCGGCCCGCTCGTCCTTGGTACCGTTGCGCCATGTCAGAAGCCGCCATGTCAGAAGCCGCCATGTCAGCAAGCTCTCAGACGCCAGTGGATATCAAACCTCGTAGTCGCGACGTGACCGACGGGATCCAGAAGGCTGCGGCGAGGGCGATGCTTCGCGCCGTCGGGATGACCGATAACGATTGGGACAAGCCCCAGGTTGCGATCGCCAATGCGTGGAACGAAGTGACACCGTGCAACATGACGCTTCGCAAGCTTGCAGAGCGCGTCAAAGAGGGCGTGCGAACGGCGGGCGGATTCCCGATGGAGTTCGGAACGATCACGGTCAGTGACGGCATCAGCATGGGTCACGAGGGAATGCGCGCCTCCCTGGTCAGCCGCGAGGTGATCACCGACTCGGTCGAGTGTGTCATGCACGCGGAACGACTCGACGGGTTCGTGGGTCTGGCTGGTTGTGACAAGAGCATCCCGGCGATGCTGATGGCGGCCGCCCGGCTGGATCTTCCCAGCGTGTTCGTCTACAACGGCAGCATCATGCCGGGCCAGCACAATGGCGTGTCGCTCGATATCACCAGCGTGTTCGAGGCGATCGGTGCATGTGCCCTCGGCAAGATCACCGAGGAGGAACTCGGCGAGATCGAACGAAAGGCATGCCCCGGTGAGGGCGCATGCGGCGGCATGTTCACGGCCAACACGATGAGCTCGATTGCCGAAGCGATCGGGATGAGCCTGCCCGGCACTGCCTCGCCGCCAGCCGTCGACAGTCGTCGCGAAGACGATGCGATTCTCGCCGGTGAGGCGGTGGTGAACTTGCTCCGCCTCGGCATCACCCCTCGCCAGATCATGACCAAGAAGGCGTTCGAGAACGCGATCGCGGTCACCAGCGCGCTCGGCGGCAGCACCAACGCGGTCCTGCATCTCCTTGCGATCGCCAACGAGGCGGGCGTCGAATTGGAACTCGAAGATTTCAACCGGATCGCCGCGAAGGTTCCCCACATTGCCGACATGAAGCCCGGCGGCAAGTTCCATATGAGCGACCTCGACCGAGTCGGGGGCGTTCCGGTGGTGCTGAAACATCTGCTCGATGCGGGCTTGCTCCACGGCGACTGCATGACGGTGACCGGCAGGACGATGGCCGAGAACCTGGCGCTGATCGACCCACCGGCACCGGACGGAGTGGTCGTGTATCCCCTCGACCAGCCGATTCACAGTGAGGGCGGGATCAACGTGCTCACTGGGTCGCTCGCGCCGAAGGGGTCAGTTGTCAAAGTTGCTGGATTGACGAAGGATCAGAAGTTGTTCGAGGGCGTCGCCCGCGTCTTCGACGGTGAGGCCGACGCAATGGCTGCGATCCTCAACGGCTCGATGCAACCCGGCACAGTCGTCGTGATCCGATACGAGGGCCCCAAGGGTGGCCCGGGAATGCGAGAGATGTTGGCGATCACTGGCGCAATGAAGGGGGCCGGCCGGGGCTCTGACTGTGCCCTCGTCACTGATGGCCGCTTTAGTGGCGGCACGTGGGGTTTTTGCATCGGTCACGTGGCGCCAGAGGCCGTGGACGGAGGTCCGATTGCGTTCGTTCGCGATGGCGACATCGTCCGCGTCGACGTGCACAACTTCAGTCTCGACCTGCTGGTCGATGACGAAGAGATGGCGCGCAGGCGCGTTGGCTGGCAGCCACTGCGCAACGGCTACACGAGTGGCGTGCTTGGCAAGTACGCCAAGCTCGTGCAGGGCGCCGAGACCGGAGCGATCACCAACACGCTCTGATCAGAGATCGGCGAAGCGGTCGCCCGCCATCTTCCAGTTCGTCATCTTGGTGAAGGCTTTGGCCCACGCGCCCTTGTCGTTGCGGTAGTCAACGTAGAAGGCGTGCTCCCAGCCGTCGGCGGCGAGGAGCGGTGTGGCCCCGATCAGGAGTGCACCGTCGTGGTTCTGAACCTGGACGATCTGAAGCTCTGCGGCGATTGGTTCCCAGACGAGCAATGCCCATCCCGAACCCTGGATGGTCGTCAGCGCATCCGTGAATCGATCCTGGTATTTCTCGAACGACCCG
>JANOQU010000240.1:0-9713 GCA_031422355.1 Actinomycetes bacterium | reverse complement strand
AACCCTTGCTGCAATTGTCGAAGGTCACGTGTTCCTACGGTGGGGCCACTGTCCTGACCGATGTGGATCTGACCATCGGTCTTCACCAGTTCAGTGGCATCGTTGGCCCGTCAGGCTCTGGCAAGACAACACTGCTTCGGGTTCTGCTCGGCGCAGTGCGGCCGGTTGCCGGGTCGGTCCGCCGCCGGGCCGGGCTCAGTATCGGTTATGTCCCTCAGGTCGAGACCGTGAACTGGAGTTTTCCGGTGACTGTTGGCGAGTGTGTCCTGATGGCCAGAACCAAGGGCCGACTGCTGCCGTGGCGCAGCGCCGCCGAGCGCCAGGAAGTCTCCCAGATCCTCGAACGGCTCGGCATCGAGTCGCTGGCAGACCGTCACATCCGCGAGCTGTCAGGTGGGCAGCAGCAGCGGGTGTTCATCGCCAGAGCCCTGCTCGGTCGGCCGGACCTGTTGCTGATGGACGAACCGACTTCGGGCGTAGACGTGTCGACCCGTCACGAGATTCTGCATCTTCTCCAAGATCTACATCGCGGCGGCTTGTCGATCGTACTGACCACCCATGATCTGAACGGAATGGCGGCCCATCTGCCGCACCTCGTGTGCCTCAACAACACTGTCATCGGGGTCGGTGATCCGAGTTCCGTCCTCACGGTCGAGGTTCTCGAACGTACCTATGGGGCGCGGATGGAAGTGCTCCAACATGCGGGCATGCCGGTGGTGCTCGATCATCCCCATCGTGTTCATCGAGCCCATCGACGGGGAGCATGAGATGCCCGACCTCCTTCGTCCCTACGACTTCGAATTTTTTCGCAACGGTGTCGCGGTCGCAACTGTTGCCGGTGCGCTATGTGGCCTGATCGGAGTCTTTGTGGTGCTAAAGGGGATGAGCTACATCGGCCACGGACTTTCCCACGCCATCTTCGGCGGTTACGCAGCGAGTGCACTGCTTGGTGTCAACTTCGTGCTCGGTGCAGGAACATGGGGCGTTGCGTCAGCATTGATGATCAACGGTGTGACCCGGCGCCGACTCATCGGGGCTGACGCGGCGATAGGCGTCATCACGACGGCGTCCTTCGCGCTGGGACTTGCATTGTTCGCAGTCTTTGGTCGACGCGGACGAAGCTTCGATGCTGCGCTGTTCGGCAGCATCCTTGGCGTGGCAACCTCCGATGTCGTCGCGATCGTGCTCGTGACTGTCGTCGTGGCTGGCATCGTCTTCTTCGGCTATCGCACGTTTCTGTTTACCACCTTCGATCCCGAAGTCGCCGAGGCATCAGGGGTTCGTACTGCGCGTGTCGACGCGATGCTGATGCTGATGCTTGCGGCGTCGATCTTGGCCACCATGCAAATTCTGGGCGTCACTTTGATCGCCGCGACGTTGGTGATTCCGGCGACCGTCGCCCGGATGTTGACAAATTCGTTCAGCCGGATGCTGATCATGGCGAGTGCGATCGGTGCCGTCACCGGCTTCGCTGGGATGAACCTGAGCTATCACCTTGATGTGCAGTCCGGCCCGACGATCGTTCTGGTCGGCGCTGCACTCTTTGCGATCGTGTTCGTGGCCACGGGTACTCGGGGCAGAATTCGGGCGCACGGAATCGCGGCGCGGTGAGCACAGATCCCCGCCCTCGGGTTTGAGAAATTCCTGCCGAAAGTGATCCGTTGGCACGATCGCTGCGAATAGCTCATGGGGCCGTGGGAGGCCGCCATGTGCATCACCCCGATGTGCGCGAATCATCTGAGGAGGTCCGATGTCGACCGAGCAAGCTGCACACGGCGCAAGAAAATGGAAGCGAGGTGCTGCCGCCGGTACGGGTTTTGCCCTGCTTGCTGGAGCATTCGCATCTCAAGCAGGACCGATCGAGGTCACCGCATCCAGCCACCGCGAGGCGCCGCTGATCGCGGGCGATCCGCGGGCTGACAACACCGACGTATACGCGTTCGTCAGCCCCGACAACGCAAGTACCGTCACCCTGATCGCCAACTGGATTCCCTTCGAGGAGCCCAATGGCGGACCAAACTTCTATACGTGGGCCGACGACACTCGGTACAACATCAAGATCGATAACGATGGCGATGCGTTGCCTGATTTGACCTACACCTGGGTCTTCGACACCGTCATCCGAGATGCAAACGGCCAGTTCCTCTCGAACACCGGCCAGGTCACATCGCTGAACGACCCGGATCTCAACGTCTACCAGACCTACGACCTGACCGTCACCAACGGCGATACGAATGTCACGACTGCCCTGCTCGGCAACGGCGACGGCGTGACCAGCCCCGGTGATCCGATCTCGGCCCCGTCGATTGCGGGCGCGGCATCGATGCCGAACTACGCCCCATTGCGCGATCAGGCGATCTACGCGGTGGCAGGTGGCGGCAAGGCCTACGCCGGTCAAGCCGACGATCCATTCTTCCTCGACCTTCGCGTATTCGACCTGCTGTATGGCGGCGACGCGAGTGAACTCGGCGAGGACACCCTTGCCGGCTACAACGTGAACTCCGTCGCGCTGCAAGTGCCGAAGAACGCGTTGGCGATCAATGGCAACGCGACGGCCAACCCGGTCATCGGTATCTGGAGCACGACTGACCGTCGCAGTGCCAGCGTTGCTGGCGATGCCGCCGCCGATGGCGACTTCGTCCAGGTGTCCCGCCTCGGAAATCCGCTCGTCAACGAAGTGGTCATCCCGCTCAGCTTGAAAGATGCGTTCAACTCGATCGGACCAAACATCGACGCCACGATTCCGGCTGTCGTTGCAAAGGTCGAGACGCCGATTCTTCCTCAGCTGATCCAGGCGATCTATAACGTCCCCGCTCCGGCCACGCCCCGAAACGACCTCACCGAGATCTTCCTCCAGGGAATCAGCAAGGCCAATGCCGGCCTCAGCGGTGACCCGGCGGTCGTGCTCAACGTGGACCTCAACTCGCAGAACCTCAACGCGGACGCCGCGGCAGCTCGTGGAGCTGGAAACAACTTCCAGCCGTCTGAGATGCTCCGGTTGAACATGGCGGTCGCGCCAACAGCCAACCCGAACAGCTATGGCGTACTCGCCGGTGACGTTCAGGGTTTCCCCAACGGACGCCGGCTCGTCGACGACGTTGTCGACATTGCAATCCAGGCGGTCGAGGGTGCTGCCCAGTCGGGCAAGCTCGTGACCGGTCTGCTCGCAATTGACTCCGTCGACCGCAACGACCGAGAGTTCGGGGCAACGTTCCCATACCTCGCTCTGCCGCATGTCGACAGTGTCAACAACGGCACCGAGCGCACCCCGCGGGCCCCTGAAATTGTGTCGGTCAACCCGCAGCGAGTCTTGGAGACACGGAGCGATCAGCCAAGCGGTCAGATTGGCTACACCGGCGGTCGTCCGACAGCCGGACAGACGGTTTCGGTCCAGGTGACCGGTGTCGGGGCAGCACTCGTGCCCGAGGATGCGTCAACTGTGTTCCTCAACGTCACCGCAACATCGACGGTCAATGACGGATTCATCACGGTCTTCCCGTGTGGCTCGCCCCAGCCAGTCGCATCGACGTTCAACCCGATTGCCGGCACGATCACTCACAACCTGGTTGCGGCCAAGGTCGGTGCCGGTGGCAAGGTGTGCATCTACACCAGCACACCGACGGATTTGATCGCTGACCTCACCGCATACCACCCCGGCGATGCTGCCTATACGCCGAGTCAGCCGGAGCGTCTCTTGGAGACACGCACCAACCAGCCCGGCGGACAAAAGGGATACACCGGCGCCAAGCCGGCCGCAGGCAGTGTGGTCACGTTGAAGGTCACCGGAACCGGCGTTGCCAACCTGGCAGCAGACACCAAGGCCGTTCTCTTGAACGTCACCGCAGACAACAGTGAAGCTGCGGGCTGGATCACGGTGTTCCCGTGTGGCAGCCCGAGGCCCACCAACACCTCCAACGTCAACCTGGTTCCCGGCCTCGTTCGGGCAAACCTGGTCGCCGCCAAGGTCGGTGCAGGTGGCACAGTTTGCCTCTACTCCAGCAGCGCAACTGATCTGATCGTCGACCTGCAGGGTTCTGCTCCGGTGGACTCCACGTTCGTTGCAACGGTGCCGGAGCGAGTCCTGGAAACTCGTGAGGCAGTCGGCCAGATCAACTATTCGGCAGGTCGGCCCAAGGCCGGACAGACCACCGAAGTCAAGGTTGTCGGATTCGGCACGTCGGCGATCCCCGCCGATACCGGAACGGTGTTCCTCAACGTGACCGCTGCGGAGCCTTCGGCATCGGGTTTTGTGACGGTCTACCCGTGCGGCACCACCCGCCCGCTGGCGTCCAACATCAACCTCACCGGGGTCACGACGCCGAACATGGTGTCGGTCAAGGTGGGCGACGGTGGTCGGGTGTGCATCTTCACATCCGGTTCGACCGACCTGGTCGCGGACATCCTCGGCTACTTCCCCGGCACGGTCCTGGTCGGGTAACCACCGCAGTCATTGCAAATGTATGCCGGCGGGACGATCCAATCGTCCCGCCGGCTCCGTAGTGGTCATGGTTCCGGTCGAGAGAAACGACGTTGTCACGATGAGACACTCAACGAGAATTGCGCTCGCAGGTTTCGGGCTCGGCGCTGTGTTGTTCGTTGCTGCAGCGGTCGGCTTCGTCCGGTCCGGTTCATCCAACGACGTCACTGCATCTGCGACCGGTGTGGTGATCGCGTCGGAGTTCGTGACGGCTTCGGAGAACCCATCGAGAGCCACGCTCGACGGTCTGATTGCAGGACTACAGACCCGATTGGAATCCACGCCCAAGGATGATGTTGGTTGGGCAACGCTGGGCCTTGCGTACGTCCGCCAGGCCAAGGCAACCGTCAATCCGCAGTTCTACGCCAAAGCCGACGGCGCGCTCGGCGAATCACTGGCGATCAATGATGACGACAACTTTCTCGCCTACGCCGGTCTGTCGGCGCTGGCATCGGCCCGCCACGACTTTTCTGCGGCAAAGGAGTACGCCGAAGCTGGACTCGCCATCAACGCATTCAGCGCAGTTCTGTATGGAGCGCTGAGCGACGCTGAACTGCAACTCGGCAACTACGAGGCGGCCTTCGATTCGGTCCAGAAAATGGTGAATCTCTCGCCCGACACATCGTCGTTGTCGAGAGCGTCCTATACGTGGGAATTGCGGGGCGACATCGAGCAGGCGACCGCCTTGATGCAACGGGCGCTCGCCGACGCACCGACCCCGGGTGACAAGGCGTTCGCGCTGTTCTACCTCGGCGAACTCTCGTTCAACAGCGGTGATGTCGAGGCTGCACTGGACTTTTATAATGCTGCTCAGGCTGAGTCGCCGGACGATCCTGCCGCGCTCGCCGGCAAGGCCAAGGCTGAAGCCGCACTCGGCCAGATCGAGACCGCAATCGATCATTACGCGGAATTGGTCGCGCGTGCCCCGGAGCCGAGCTACATCCTCGAATATGGCGAACTGCTCGAGTCGCTCGGTCGAGTTGCGGAGGCGGAACAGCAATACGACGTGTTTCGGACGACACAAACGCTCTTCGAAGCGAGTGGCGTCGAACCAGACGCAGCACCGACGCTGTTCGATGCGAATCACGGCGACGCCTCACAAGCCCTCGCAGACGCCGAGCGCGGCATCAGAACTCGACCGTTCCTGGCGATGTACGACGCCTATGCGTGGGCGCTGCATATGAACGGCCGTGATTCCGAAGCGTTGGAAGCAATTGGTACAGCAATGGAATTGGGTGTCAGGAACGCGCTGTTCCACTACCACGCAGGAATGATCAAGTTGGCCCTCGGTGATGACGACGGCGCCGTCGAAGAATTGACCACTGCGATCGAACTCAATCCTTACTTCAGCCCGTTGGAAGCCCCCATTGCGGTCGAGACACTTGCCCGACTCACCCGGACCGCGCCGTGATGCGCAGGGGCAAGCAAGGGGCAGTATTCGTCGCGACGATGGCGGCATGTTTCGCGTTGCTCGGGGCGAGCCCGTCGGCTGCACATCCGCTCGGTAACTTCAGTGTCAATCACCTCAACTCGCTCACCTTCGAGAGCAACCGAATTGTGGATCGGGCAGTCATCGACACCGCCGAGATTCCTACCGCTCAGGCGGAATCAGCGGTGGATTCCAATGGTGATGGCACGGCATCGGCAGCCGAGACGAAGGCGTACGCCGACGATCGTTGCGCATCGTTTGCAGGTGACGCTTCACTGACCGTCGATGGCGTTGCCGTCCCAATGTCCGTGACAGCCACTGCGTTTGCCTTCAATGAAGGCCAAGCCGGGCTTCCGACGAGTCGGTTGGAGTGCATCCTCGTTGCGGCGGTCGATCTCACGGTTCCGCGCGTCGTGGAGTTCAGTGATTCCTACCTCCCGGACAGGGTTGGCTGGCATGAGATCAATGCCATCGGCGATGGCGCCCGAATCATCGAGTCTCCCGTCCCGCAAACCAGTGTCACCAATGGTCTCAGCGTGTATCCCGTTGATCTGCTCAGTTCGCCGCTCGACGTGCGTTCGGCGACGTTCGACGTGCAACCGGGCCGTGGCGTCTCGACCGAGGCTGCCGCGGTCCGAGACAGCATCTCAAGCGCCGACTCCGGGTTCTTCTCCGGCGCAGTCGACCGGATCCAGACCACCTTCGACGACCTCATCGGTCGCCGCGAATTGACCCTTGGCGTCGGGCTGCTCGCCATTGGCCTCGCTCTGATTCTCGGAGCCTCACATGCTCTACTGCCCGGTCACGGCAAGACGGTCATGGCGGCGTACATCGCTGGGCGGCAAGGCTCGGTTCGTGATGCGGTGATCGTCGGTGCGACGGTGACCGGGACGCACACTGGGGGCGTGCTGCTCCTTGGCCTGGCGCTGACCCTGTCAACCTCGCTTGCCGGCGAGTCGGTTCTCGGCTGGCTCGGCGTGACGAGCGGGGTCATGGTCGCCGGCCTCGGCATTGGACTGTTGGTCGGGGCGATCCGGCACCGAGGCAGTGGAGTCTTCGGCCATGGTCACAGCCATGCGTACGACTTCGATCACAGCGACGGCGATCATCACAACGAAAGCCACGGTGATCACAGTCATTCCCACGATCACGGTCATTCCCACGATCATGGTCGGCATCGTCATTCCCATGGTGGGCGCGCCCACTCCCACACTCCGGCCCCGAGGATCGAACCTGCGGCGCTCGGCTCGGCTGCCAACCGGGCGGTTCTGGCCCGCGGTGTCCAGGTCGGCGACACCAGTTCGATTGGCGTTCTCGACCGGACCATCGACCTGTCGTCGATGTTGGCTGTTCCACCCACGATCCAACCGGCCCCGGCGACCTACGCGGCCGAGTCAGCCCCGTCGGCCCCGTCAGTTCGGCATGTTTCGCGGCGGGGCCTGATCGGCATGGGTATCGCCGGTGGCCTGGTCCCCAGCCCGTCGGCACTGGTGATCCTGCTGTCGGCGATCGCGCTCGGCCGAACGTGGTTCGGCATCCTGCTGGTGGTTGGCTATGGGCTGGGAATGGCAGGCACATTGACCGCCGCCGGTGTCTTGCTGGTCAAAGTCCGCGACCGGTATCAGCACCGGATGCAGAGCAGTTCGGGTCGGATCCGCTCGGCCGCACGCCGGTGGGGCATCGTCGCCCCGTACTTCACGGCCGCGCTCGTCTTGATCGTCGGCCTCGGCCTCGCGATCCGCAGTCTCGGCACGATCTAACGCTGGCACAATTCCGCACGGCGGTGACGTTGTGAGACGGATCTCGTCCCATGTCCGCCCCGCGGTGGGCATTCGTGCCAGGTCGTTGCGGTGCAATACGGTTCGGACATGGCACGATCAAGCAATGACAACAGACTCGGTCCAGGTTTCAACGGCTCGGGGGTGGCTGCCCGAGGTATCACGCGAGCGCGAATCGGCGATCCGAGAAGCAGTCGCCCACTTGAGCAGCACGGCAACCGCAGCGATGATCGACTCGCTGATCGAGCGCAATCGCGTGATCCACGAGGTCGAGAGCATCAACCTCAATCCGGCCACCAATGTGATGAATCCCCGCGCCGAGGCTGCATTGTCCGCCGGACTCGGGTCTCGCCCGTCGCTCGGGTACGCCGGCGCCAAATACGAAATGGGCCTGGAGGCAATCGAGCAGATCGAGGTGATCGCGGCTGACCTTGCCTGCCGGGTCTTCGGATCGGCCTTCGCCGAGATCCGCGTCGGTTCCGGCGCGCTGGCCAACTTGTATGCCTTTATGGCGACGTGCAAGCCGGGTGACTCGATCATCGTTCCGCCCGCGACAATCGGAGGGCACGTCACGCATCGAACCGCTGGGGCAGCGGGTCTGTATGGGCTTGACGTCCACGAGTGTCCAATCGATGCCGACCGATTCACCATCGATGTTGCAGGTCTGGCCGAACTCGCTCGGCGCGTCCGACCGAAGCTGATCACGATGGGCGCCAGTCTCAACCTCGTGCCGCATCCGGTGAGAGAGGTTCGGGCGGTTGCCGACGACGTTGGCGCTGCGCTGTTGTTCGACGCTGCCCACGCATGTGGGATGTTCGCCGGTGGCATCTGGCCGAGCCCGCTCGACGAAGGTGCCGACTTGATGACGATGAGCACCTATAAGAGTCTCGGGGGTCCGCCAGGTGGGCTGGTGTTGACCAATCGCGGCGACCTCGCCGAGCGAATCGATGCAATTGCGTATCCCGGCCTGACCGCGAACTTCGACGCTGGCAAGTCAGCGTCCCTCGCGATCGGATTGCTCGACTGGCTCGACGGTGGTCACGAATATGCGGTCGAGATGGTCGCATCAGCGGCGCGTCTGGCCGAATCACTCGCCGATCTCGGGATGCCGGTGTATTCCACCGGTATGGGATTCACGACGTCACATCAATTCGCCGTCGAAGCGTCAGCGTGGGGCGGGGGCCACGAGGCGTCGCTGCGGCTGAGGACCGCCAACATCCTGGCCTGCGCAATCGGGCTGCCCGGTGGCGATGAATGGTCGGGTCTCCGCCTCGGAACGCCAGAGATCGTTCGGTGGGGAATGACCGCTGGCGACATGCCCGCGCTTGCGGAGTTGATCGTCGACGCCCTGCGTGACGATCCACGGGCCGTCGCGACTCGCGTGACCGAGTTCCGTTCCAACTTCACGTCCCTGCATCACATCCACCAGTAACATGTGGCCCAGCGTGCCTGAGAAACCGAGATCCACCCTGTCGTGAACGGCATCGTTCCCCAGCTGATCCTGGTTGCCGTCCTGGTGATCCTGAACGCGGCATTTGCTGGCACCGAACTCGCGCTGGTGTCGCTGCGTGAAGGCCAATTGCAGCGACTCGAGCAGCGGTCGGCGACCGGAGCGATTCTGGCTAAGTTGGCCCGCCAACCGAACCAGTTCCTCGCGACCATCCAAATCGGGATCACGTTGGCCGGATTTCTCGCATCGGCCGCCGCAGCCGTATCACTCGCCGAACCGCTGCGCGGGCCGCTGGACTTCCTGGGCGGGGCAGCGGAAGCGGTGTCGATCATCGTGGTCACCTTGATTCTGTCCTACGTCACGCTGGTGTTCGGCGAACTGGCACCGAAGCGGGTCGCGATGCAGAAGGCCGAGAAGTGGGGCTTGGTCATGGCGCGTCCCTTGAACACGCTGACAACACTCACCCGACCCGTGGTCTGGTTGCTCTCGAAGTCGAGCGATGTCGCAGTCCGGCTGATGGGAGCCGATCCCAACCGTCAGCGCGAAGAGGTGACCGAGGAGCACTTACGCGACATGGTG
>JANOQU010000239.1:0-28895 GCA_031422355.1 Actinomycetes bacterium | reverse complement strand
CCTTCAAGGTGCGCGCTCGAAACTCGTCGGCCACAAGCGGCGGATGGGGTGGCTGGAGTGTCTCGTCGGCGCCCGACCATCCGTCACGTTCGCCTGACCCCGTGGCAGCGGTCACCGCTGTGCCGGCCGGCGACGCCGCTCTTGCGCGCGTGGCGGTCACCTGGCCGCCTCCCGTCTTCGACGGCGGCCGGCCAATCACCGGCTACAAGGTCTGTCAGGTACAGGTTCCAACGAATTGTCAGACCGACCCGAATACCCGGCAGGCCACGTTCGCGGCCGCAACTGGCGCCGACTATTCGTTCACCGTGATCGCGTTCAACACGGACAAGAACAAGAACGATTCGGTTGCGAGCACAGCGTCGAACATCGTGAAGGGCGTCGTCCCACCTGGCGTTCCCACAGTCATCAGTGTCTTGTCCGGCGATCGCATGATTCTGTACAACGCTTCCACTGGTTCGAAGGGAGGATGCGCGACGACGTTCCTCGAATACGCGATCGACGGCGGACCTTGGCAGACCAGTTCCCTCTTCAGCGGTCTGACGAATGGCGTTCAGCGATCCCTCACGGCGCGAGCAACACTGGGGGCCGATTGCATCGTGCCGGCTGGTGTTGGTCGCAGCAGCGCACTCACCACCCCGATCGGACAGACTCCTTACGGTCCTCTCGGACAACCGACAATCACCAGCAGTGTGAGCGGCAGCACGATCACATGGACCTGGAACGCCAATCAAGGGGCCAACGGACGAGCTTGGGTGGTCACGATTTCCGGACAATGTTCGGCCAGCGTGGGTGTCGGCGGAAGCCAAACAGGCAGCTGCAGCCAGAACGTGGGGTACAACAGCGGGAGCCGAACCTCCACCATCACCGTCAGCGCCCCTGGCGTTTCATCGCTGAGTGCGTCGTCGACCAACGCAACCGGCTCCACACCACCACCAACCCAGTGGACCGTGACCACGAACACAAATACATGCCCCGAGCCCAATTTTTCGGCACCGAGCAACTGGAACGGCGGCGCCTGCAACGGTGATCGGATTGGGGGCTACGGGTTTATACCCATCGGCACCGCACTCGTCGTCGATCGTTGTGAAAATCACTCCAGTTGGTCACCCGCCTATCCGTTTTGGTATCGGATCATTGCCGGCGGCCCGGGCTCCGGTTGGGTCGCACAGGCAACGGTCAATGGAGCCGGCCCGCCATGCTGAGGCCGCTCCCAAATCAACGCAACGAAATGAACGAGTTGTACATGAAGACGTCGGCACCATCCTCGTACTGAAACTCGCCGAACCACGTCCCGGCCACCATCTCACCCGTGCCACTGCCAGCGTCGAACACCACCGTGCAAAAGCCATTGGGGTACACACGACCATCCGCAGCGCGCCAGGTAAACCACCGCCGCTCGCGTCCATCTGAGAGGTTCTCATCTACCTGAGTCTCATCAAGCATGATTGTGGGATAGACGCTGGTCAGGGCCGTCTGCGCTGCTTGAACCGCTTCGTCGATGCTGTTGGTTGCGGTGAGTGTTTGAGCATTGAAGTTGAAGGGCCCTGACTCGGAGATCGCCAATCCGCTGCCTCCTCCTCCGGCCGAAACCGTAAACCCTGGAGCTGGGGTGAAGCCCTTCAGGCCGTCCACTTCGATGAACGGGTGAACCGTTGAGAGCCGGAACGACTCCAGCCAGACCAGGTCCACAACAGGTTCGCCCAGCAACGGAGCCAGCGACATCGACTCCATCAAGGCATCGACCCGGTCAGGAAGTCCCGATGGTCCATCGCCGGTTGTCCACTGTTCGACGATCGCGCTCAGCCCGTCGCCTCGTTGGAGAGCCACAATTTGACCCCACAGTCCAATCCCGACGGCGGAGTCGTAGGTGGCGTACCGCACTCCATGGCTGGCGACCGGCACGTCACCGGACTCGCCCCAAAAATACACAGGACTGTAAGCGATCCGCTCAAAGGCCGAGTCGAAAACATCGACGTACTCCTGAAGGAGCGTGCTCGCACTCTCACCGGGCGGACGCGCCATCACCTTCAGAGCAATTGAGACAGTCCCGTCGCTGAGAGTCGTCACTCCATCGGTCGGCCCAGACACCGCATATCCAGCTGGCACCGCGAGGTAGGTACCGAAGCCAAGCGCCAATGCCCCGCTGGGGATTGGCGATGCAACCGCAGTCGTCTCGCTCACCATCGAACCCGCGGTCGTTGTCTCGTCGGCTGTGGATGGTGCAGTCGGCGGCGATGTCTCGGGCGTTTCTCCGACAGTCTCGGAGGGCTCGGTAGCCGGCGGCCGATCGGTCGTCGTCTCGATCGTGGTTTCCGATCGGTCCACAGCCAACCCCATGGCGAACCATGACGACACGGCAACCACCCCGACGGCGTATCGCACCTTCAACGAGTCGATACCGGGTCGCTTGGCGGGCGTTTCGACGCTCACAGCCCGACGCGGATCACCGAGATGTCATCGTTGACGATCTAGTGATTCCTGCGCGATTCAATGAGCGTCTGGGTCAGTGCGTCCTCCCCGAGGGAGGCCACGCGAGCGAGATTGTCTGGTGCAGCGAGGGCCCAACAGGCAACGGCATCGCTCATCAGGATTAGGGTGTCGCCCGCTCGCGACGTGCCTTCCGCCCAGCGGACACCGACCGCCTCCGGGTTCATCGAATGAAGCAAGTTCGGCACCGAGGCAAAGCCGTCACTCGCCTCGATCGGAAAGCTGCAGACCATCCGCAGCGAGTTGTCAGAAGAGCGGAGGTGGACCACGCAGCAGGCGCGCAAGCGGGGCGGTGGATTGACTCTTGTTGCGCGGAGCATCCACGCAGAAGCTGCCACTGCGCCGACGATCCCGCCGACGATCAACGGCGTCTGACTGGTGATCGCGACCGATCGATCGGCCACCACAAACGCAGCCGCCACGGCGACGGCACCTCCGAAGAGGGTTGTCGCGACTGTCGACCGGTCGAAAGCTTCGGAAGGATTCATCGGAGCAGACTCCCAAACGACATGGTTCCAACGTTCAGAAACGTCATGACTGCCCGAAGGTCCGCATCCAGTGCGAATCCCCTCGCTCCGTCGGGAACGCTAAAGCCTTGGCTCGCGCGAGCGGCGTCGAGCATGAACCGCGGCAACTCACTCGACATCTCGAACAAGCTGCGGCCGAAGCCCGGAGCGACAGAATTGGCGTTGCTCGGGAACATCACTGGGGATGACGCACCGCCAGACGAAATTCCGACATTGAAGAGGAGCACGTTGCCATCCGTTGTCGACAGGCCGCGAATCCGTTCGGCCCAATCGTGCGGATTGCCGTCGGTCGACTCGCCATCAGTCAAATTGATCACGATTGGCGGGAAACCATCTGGATACGAGTCAACCCAACTCCGAATCGTTCGGCCTGCCATGTCCAACGCCTGACACATTGGCGTTCCGCCGCCCGCAACGGGATCGAGCCAGACCGGGGACTTGTACCGGATCGCTGTCGCGTCGGGGTCTGCGTCCTTGCGGAGCCGCTCTTCGATCCGAAGCGGGTTCAGCGCAAGGTCGGTGGTCCAAACCATCGACTGATTCGAAAGTCCACCCGAGAGGCGAGACCCGACGAGCGCCCGACCAGATTGGTCCGTATTGTAGCCAACAACGGACACACCGAAGTACGGGCGCGGTGGCTCGGAGTGCGATTTGCTGCACCGTTGAATGAGCTCGAACAGAATGCCGTTCAACTGTTCGGCCACCGCCACCGCCTTGCTCGTCGACGAGCCTGCCATGTTGTCGGACATCGATTCTGATTGGTCAATCAGAAAGACAAGGCACCCCGGTGTGATTCGGTCGATTCTCTGTGTGTACGCCACGTTCAATTCCCTCCGTCTGGCTGATCGGTCGAAATCGGCACTTCTGCCGTCTCACTGTTGACTTGCGGACCACCACATGGGTCGTCGATGAAGTTCAGGTCCGGCCACGCCACGATGCTGATGGAGACTTCAACGCCTTCCGTTGCGCCTTCAACGAACTCGACGACCTCACAGAGTTGTTCTGCGATCTCGGCAAAGCCGGCGATCATCCCGGAATACATCGTTCGGTCGCAGGCGGAACTTCCCAGTTCAGGAAATTCGCTCTCCACCGTGAGAGAAGCCTGCGCATCGAGCACGATCGTGAAGCCGCGATTGTCCGAGCCGCATTCGGGCGGCGCCGAGATGTTCCACGATTCGACAGCGTCATCAACCGACAGAGTCGGCATCGTGGTCGACGTCGTAGTCGACGTCGTGGTCGACGTCGGCGGCGGCGGGGTCGGCCGCGTTGTTGTCGGCTGGGTCGGCCGCGTCGTCGGCGGGGTCGTGGTCGTGGTCGTAGCCGGCGGCGTTGTTGGTACCGGCGGCGTCGTAGTCGTCGGCACCGAAACAGAAGTCTGCGTCGACGTTGTCGTGGTGGATGCCGATCGAGGACCAGCGCCTTGAGAGACCGATTGATCCCGTGCCACGACGAGCGCCGTCGCCACGAGACTGACTCCGATGACCCCTCCGGCGGCCGACGCAGCGAGAAGCCGAACCAATCGGCTCACTGCTGCCCCCGAAGACGAAACCGAACATAGCTCGAGCCGATTCTCATCACGGCGCCGTCGGGAAGCCCCGCCTCGCCGGAGACTTCAGTTCCGTCGATCATGATCGGCTGCAGCGCCCGAACCGTTGCCATCGAGCCTGACAAATCCAGTTCGACATGCAGTTGCCTAACGTCGTCTCCGGCGAGCACGAGTGTGTTCCTTGGGCCTGAGCCGATCGTCGCTCGGGAACTTTCGATCAGAATTTCCTGGCCTTTTAGTCGCCCTTCAATCACCGTCAGATCAGCCTTTCTCAGAGCTCTACTCGCGGCCCCGATGGATAAGCCGACGATCGCTGCAACGGACGCTGTGATCAAAAGCGTCGCCGGAGAAAGACCGGAAATCTCGAGCCCCCTGTTTCGGTAGCGGGCCGTCGTCGATCCGTGGAGTAGACCGCCTGCGGCTCCTCCGATCAAACCGCCCATCAGACCGGCCATCGAAGAACGAACTGAACGGATCAAGCCGACGAGTAGACCGATCAAGGAGGCCGTAATCGCCCACACTGCGACGGTTACCCCCAAATTTCGCTGGCTTGCGGTGCAGCCCTCTGGCGGCAATTCATCGATAATTCGCTCGACCGCATCGCTAGACGAACCCTCAATCGTTTCGCAATGGAATCCATTCGCCACGAGCACCGCATCTGGGACCAGCTCACGAGCGACAGAGTCCGCTGGCACCAACGCAACAACGCCGGCAACCGCACCGACAACGAGACCAAGGCTGAGTTTACGAATTCCGGCAAGGGCGTTGCCGCCCATGAAATTCTGCCATGACGTCACCACCCCGCCGAGAACCGTCGCCACGCAGACAAGAAACACCGCTGGAGCGAATTTGTTCGTGCCGTCCGTGGCCACGCCCGCGATCAGCGAGCCGATCAGGCCTGCAAGTGCCCCAGCGATGAGGCCTGAGACAATCGCGTTCTTGCCGAGGGCCACGGCAACGCGGCCTCGACCGACCAGCGCCTCGTCGGGCCGAGTGTCCGTGGCGGCAACGGTTCGCTTGGGAGTGCTTGGCTGCCGATGCTCGGGCCGGCCAGTGGATGGCGTGACGGAAACTTGTGAGGCGATTGCGGGCGGAGCCTGAATTCCACCACTGACACCATCTCCTGGGGAATCCCACCAATTTCCCGTATTGATCGCCGACAACGGAACTGAAGGCAGGGCTCGATTCGGAAGGCTCGAACGTTGAATTGTCTCCTCGACGTCATCGACCGAGCCGCCGAGAAGTTGAGCGAACGATCACGTTGGAGGAGATGGTTTGCGGGCTAACTCCCGAAGTCTCTCGGCAAGCATTCGTACTTCGCCACTCGGCGAAGCCAGCAGCGCCGACCACGCTGGAGTGGCCTCCGATGAGACGAGATCGGAACGATTGAGCACAAGATTCTCGCCGCCCATGAATCTGGACAGCGACGGATCAGCGGCGAGTGCCTTGATGCTGACGTAGATGAGCAACGCCGAGAACGAGTCGGTCGTGATTCCCCAGTGATGCGTGGCCCGGCCAGGATGTTGGTAGTTGGGGTGGCCAACCTCATTCGGCGGTCCGACCGTCATCCCAGGTACCCACACGCCATCAAGATCAACGAGGCGTATGTCGAGGCCGTTGGTCACCAAGATGTTGCCATGCTGCAGGTCTGCATGCGTGATCGACTTCGTCTGCAATTCGACGACCAGAGCGGACCATCGCTCCGCAAGCGTGAGTAGTGCTTGAGGATGTTGAGCGAGATCTTCCACGACCAGGTTGAGCGGGCGTCCCTCCACCCACGGCATTTTGACGATTGGCCATGAGATCCCATTTGCAATGACGCCATTTTCAATCCATGTCGCAGCAGCTAACGCCTTGCAGGACGAGTGGGCAACGTGCTGGCCGAGCGCCCCATAACGTGCTGCTCCGTCGGCCGGCGGTGATACGAAGCATCTGACCGCTACCGGCGAGTTGGCGGTCGTGAGTTGGAAGACAACGGCGTTCTGACCACTCGTCACGGCGGGCATCCCCCACATGTTCGTAACGAGCGAAGCGTTCTTCAGTTCGTCGTCACCGAAAGCAAGGGTCGGCTGCTGAACGGCAGCGGTGTAGTCGGTCGACGTCGGCCACGCGGTGCGCGATCGAATTTCGTTCATAGTTGGTTGCCTCTCAGTAATTGCAAACTTGGATCGGCCCGCTGCTCTCGGGCGAACGGCAATGAATGTGTCACTTCTTGGCCCACCACTCGGTTGGAGCCGTCGTGACATCCGGCAACGCAGCCGAACCAGTTCTGGCTCGCTTGTCTAGGCTCGGCGTGGGCTGAACCGGCAGCGACGTGTTCGGGCCATCTCCCATGTCGGAAGCAGATGACTGCGTTGGGTGGTGAGGTGTCAGTTCACGAACGCGCCGATCCCCGAGACCGTCGCTGATTTTCTCAAATGCGACGAGCAATTCCTTGCTCGTCGGTCGATCCTGCACTCGATGCTCAGTCGAGAGCCGAATGAGTCCGATTAGTTGATCTTCAACGGACCCAGCCGTGACCGAACCAAGTGACCGGGTAGTCCTGGAACTGCGGTTTCGAAATTGAGGCACCTCGTTGGTGCGGAGATGGTGCAGTGTGGCCCCGAGTGAGTAGACGTCAGCGCGATCCCCGATCTCGTCGGCGACGTCGTCGAGTTCCTCCGGGCTGGCATATCGATATGACAGCGCAGACGTGCGCTCGCGGTGTTGGGCAGTTCGCGCCAGGGACGCTATTCCGAAGTCGCAGACCTTGACTTGGCCGAAGGCTGAGATCAGTAGGTTCTGCGGCTTGACGTCTCGATGGACGATGCCAAGCTGATGTGCCGCCGCAAGCGCCGCTGACGCCTGGACAGCAACAAAAATGCATTCCTCCGGACTCATCCACGTCCGTCGGCGCTGAAGGAGTGAAGCCAACGAGCCGCCTCCGGCATGTTCCATCACGATGACTGGACCGTGAGCAGTTGTGACGACTTCTTCGACGTGAATGACGTTCGGATGGCCTTTGAGGTCCAGCAACGCTGCGAGTTCACGCTGTGTTCGACGCCACACGGCCTCCTGATCGTCGACATCTCGCAACCACTTCAACGCAACTCTTCCGCCGGTTGATTGGCGGGTGGCCAGGTACACATCACCGAGGCCACCTTGCCCGATGCTCTCAATGAGGTCGAAGCCTTCGACCGTGATCATCGCGCGCCATTCACAAGCGTCCTGCGATGTACAAGCACCAGATGTCCTCGCCCCTCATCAGCGAGAACTGTGCGTGATGTGGGCCGCACATGTCAGGGTGTCGGCGACATGTACCGCTGAACATGTACCAGGTACGGCTCCGAACATCCTGGCGTTGGCAGAGTCCAGCGGCCGACCCTGCGCCCGTAGTTCAGCCGTCAGCCGGTTGAACGCCTACATCGACCACCACGATCAGTCGTATCAACCAACCGACGTCCGGCCGTGACTTGATCTCGGCAATCCGGGAGCCGACTGGATCGACGATCTCCCACACCCTGTCGTTCATGACGGACGATGTCCAGCAGGCCGGCAATGGTGCGCCTTGTGAAGGCGTGTCAGCGCCGCCTGGTGCGACGAGGGTTCGTTGTCCACCCACAAGGTCGCCGGCACGGAGCACGAAGTTCGCTGTCGGGTGAGCGCCGAGAGGTAGCCATGTCGCCAGGTCGGTCAACCAGAGATCGACCGCAACGCCGACAGCAATGTCAACAGGATCGGTGGACCCATCGACGATCGGAGTAGCCGTCGTCAGATCACGAAGCATGACTACATCGGCATCAGGACTCATCGTTGCGAATCGCTCGAGCAACAATCGAAGGTCGCTCATTGCGCCGCCTTCGGGTGGTGGGTCACTTTTCCGGGCCGTCGATCAATTTCCGGATCATGAACCCCAACGTCACGTAGTCCATCTCGTCGATGGTCAGCCGAACGAACCTCGTCGTACTCGCCAGTGACGATTGCCGCAACATTGTGCAGGGATTCTGTGTTCCTGTCGTAGTACCGACCGTGATCGTCGGTGTTGAGACCTGCTTGCCGGTCGACGCTCTCAGCTTGGAATCGGTTTGCACTGAACTCATCCTCGCTCGGATCGTTACCCATCACCTCGACATGCCCTCGCGAGAGCGGGTCAGGACCGACGTTGGATCGGTCCAGCCAGTGACTCCGAGATGCGACACGACGTCCCTGCTCGCGGCACCGACCCAGGTGTGATCGCGGCCAGTGCTGAGCTCGTCGGCGTCTGCGGAACCTCCCGCGCCGGGGCTTCCCGTCAGAATCAGATCGTCGGCAGCCAACCCACGCACATCGGCAGCAATCGCCGCAGTCGTAGAGCCGTAGCTGTTCCCGATCACCGTCACGTGGGCGTCGCAGGCGCGCACCCGGTTGAAGCGGGCCACGTCCTCGGCCAGCACGGCTGCTCCCGCCTCCGCCATGTCCCTGTCCTTGACATCAAGGACCTGGTTCGCGACGTCACCGCTGGGCGCGTCATACCCAACCCAATCAACGATCGCGACCGAGTCACCGCCGTCGGATGCCCATCGCGATTCGTTGTACACGTTCGTCGACCGACCGCCGCTCATACCGCTGACCTGAGATCCCATCCCCGAAACCATGAATGCAACATGATCCGCAGTCTCAAGGTTGCCGAGCGCGACCGCAGCCCGACCGTCGCCGCCGTATGCGAGCGGCTCATAGATGTACAACTGCCCGCCCACCGGCACCCCGGTGATTGGGTCCAGCACCCTGTCGAATTCGTCGAGCTCTCGCTGGATCGCCTCGGCGTTGACGAGATGCTGCTTGTCGGAGTCGGTGAGCCGACCATTCTCCTTCAGAGCCAGAAGTCTCGCCAAGTCATTGGCCAACATCGCCCGATTGAAGGTATCTCGCTGCGTTGCCGACATCTGGCCGAGATCTGGCTTGCCGCCCTGTCCGAAAGCCGAACCATTCGTCCCCGTCGGGGAGATGGACCACGACGAGCCGGCCATGCTCGCCTGACGCTGCTGCCCTGCCTGTTCGTGGAGTCTCGTGGCGTTTTCCCTCAAATAGCTGGATGTCAGGCGCATCTCGGCCGAATGGCGGGTACTCCAAGCGTCGGAAAATCTGATCGCAACTTGCCCGAGCCAGCTCAACGAGCCCAGCGCCATCGACAATTGCTTGGCCGATGAATCGAGTTCATCGGCGGCTGCGGTCAATTGGAACGCGGCAGCTTCGAGCGCCCCGACGTCGGCTCCGAACATGCTCACCCGTCGGAACTGCCCGTTGTTCGCGAGACGGTGGAGCAAGCAGTCCCAATTGTCATCGTCGCAGCACCGTCCGCATCAAGGCGAATGGCGACAGAGAGTCGAATGCCTGACCGATTCTCGGCGAATCGCACAAGCCGATAGGCAGGTTCGGTTACACCAGGGTTGCGCGAATCTTCGTTGAGCGTGACATCGAGCCGATCGGCGATTTGATCCAGCGCTTCGTCAGTGATGGCCCCTACGGAGATCGCGTCGCCGGTCGAGAACTCCAACCTCGATCGTCCATCCTTGTTCCCAAGGGAATCGAAGCATTCCATCAAGCGGTTGCCTGTGGCCGCCGTATCGATACGCCCGCCGACGTCGAGTGCGTGGAGGGTGTCATCCGCCATCGACATCACAACCTGCTGAAGCTCATCGACCGTCATTTGGTTCTCCTCGTCTGTGCAGGAATTGACTGACACCACCGCAAGCGCTGCGACGCACATCTTTGATACGACGCGACATCGCGGCCTAGTTCCAGAACGAGATCGCATCGCCCACATCGTCTGCCCGGTCGCCGACCCAACCGGCACCATCGACCACAGCGCCGCCCACCGCCTGGGCACCATCGACCACCGCGTCGCCCACCCATTCAGCGCCGTCCTGGGCGTAGTGTCCGACTTCCTCGGCGACAATCGATCCAACGCGGTATACCCCGTCGCCGACCGCTTGCCCGCCGTCGATCACAGCGTCGATTTGATCGTCGACGAACGGTACATCGACGATCTGCTGAGCCCGGTCCACGGCTGCGTTGCCGACATCCCTCACATCCTCGTTGATCTCCATCACCATTTCGATCGGTGCTGTGCTCCCACCACTGGGCTCAGAACCTTGAATGATCGTCGCCAAGTTGCCGATGGCGTCGCCGTCATCGAAGTACTCGGAGTGCCGTCCAAGCGGGTTCAATGAGTTGCCGTTGCCAGCGTCGAACACAGTCGCACCGAAGTCGGGGTCGGTCGGCGCATCGCCGAATCGTTCGAGTTGCGCCACAGGGTCCCCATCGACCTCTCCCGCGAAGTAACGGTCTGCGGCACCGGGCGGGAAACCTTCCACATTGTTGACGCCGACACCCGGACTGCCGATGAAGACCACGTTGTTCACAGTTGTGCCCGCGAGCAAGCTCTGACCAACGACAAGACTTCCGTAGGAATGCCCCACGATCGTGATGTCGCCCGAGTACTCCTGTTTCGTTGCGCTGACGAATTGCTGAAGAAGCAATCCGCCAGCCTTGGCCTGGGCGTCGGACGCCACTTCGATCGCCTTCACTCCTTGCTCAGTTCCAGCCGGTGCGTCGTAGCCGGTCCAGGCAATGACCGCAGTGCCGGCGCCAGCGGTCTCCTGGAGCTTCTTGGCGTCTTCGCTCACGCCGGAGAAGTTGTAAGCAGTGCTTCCCATGCCCGGCACGATGATCGCAAGGTGACTGGCCGTGGTGATGTCGCCGAAGACCTCGGCAACCTTGCCGTCGCCGCTCGGATCGAAGACGAGGATCTTTCGATTCGGGTCGATCTTGCCGGTCGCCGGGTCGACGAATTGCCCGATCAATTGATGCATCGGACCTGACGGGTCGGCCTCGCCGTCCAACAACTGCTGCATGTACAGCTGATTCGCTTCGACGCGGATGGCGAAAGGAACGCCGTCGAGGTTGCCGACGAGCGAAGGATTGCCGTTGATCAGCTCGTCTTGTTGCGACGGATCGAGGCTCGTCCACCATTCCGCTACGACGTCAGGACCACCGCTTGGCGGCGTGAGGCCGCCCGATCCCTGACCCATCCAGCCCGCGGACCAACCAGATTGACCTCCCCCGCCAGCACTGGCATTTCGCTGCTGGGATGCCTGATCGTGGAGGCGACGCCCGTTGTCTCGCAGGAATGCCGCCGTCACCTGCATCTCACGAGAGTGGCGGGTGTTCCAGACATCGAGGAACCGAATCGCGACCTGGCCGAGCCAGCTCAACGAATTCAGCGACGAGGCCAGTTGCTTCGCGGAGCTGTCCAATTCATCAGCGGCACCGAACAGCTCAGCCGCTGCGTTGACGAGTGCGTCGGGATCTGCTCCGTACATCGTCACGTTCAATCACCTCCGACCAATTCCCTGATTCCGTGGCCCATCAACTGTTGGACACGCTCTCCTGCTGGTTGGCATTCTGCATCGCCCGCTGGGCGGCCTCATCGAGACCGTTGACCACGTTGTTCATTGCGACAGCGTGCACGCTGTGCCAGTCGTCGACGAACCGCTCACGATCTGGCCCCACCCATTGCGTGTGGTGCAGAAGCGACGTCAGGGTGTGCATGATCTGCTCGATCTCGCCAGCCTTTGCGCTCAGCTGGTGGCTGAGTTGGCGGACACCGCCGATATCCATTCCGGTGAACTGACCGGCCATCACCTACTCCTTGAATCACATGTACGGAACGCTCTGACGAGCTGCCTTGAAGTTACCCGTGGTGCCAGCCGACCGGAATGGGGAGCGGTCCCCCTGCCCATCATCCGCTCAGCGTGCCGAACTCGCACGACGAGACGAGGTCCTCCGCTTCCTGAAGCGCCGCGGAGCCGTGGATATGGGGAAACGATGCATGGATCACGGCGACTCGATGCCGATCGGCGGCGACGACAGCGACCGAATGCATCGTCACGCCGCTGTCGTCGTCCCAGACGAACTCGAGCATCGTCACGTCGACGGCGCCGTTGATCTCGGGCTCTAGCCGACTGAATCTCTCGAACTGAGGTCGGTTTCGATACGCGGCGATCAGATCGCCACTAACTTCGGCCACGGCATCCATGGCATCGCCGCCGAGGGGGTGTACCGACGCTGCAACGACGACTGAGCTCGACGAGAAGAATCGGAAAACGTCGGGGTGTTCTGGGCGTTGTTCGACTGTGGATCGCGAGCTGTCTTCAACCCTCAGCGTCACCCCGGTATCGCCGAGTGATACTCGTTCGCTTGCCATTATTTCACCTCGTAGAACGAGCCACCGGGTGGCTTGACCAATGTAGACGTCGTCGTCGAAACGTTGGCTGTGACGCCGCCTGAAACGACTTTCGCATCGAACTTCGCATTCGTCTCGACGCCGACTGCAGTTTGCACGGTGATCTGTGCCTGATCCATCACCCCGGCAAGTGCCTGGGTCGCAGCGACAACATCGCCGCGCTTCAAGGCCGCCGTGGCCGCAATCGCCGCTGACTGGACCTCGGGTCGGGTGAGGTCAAAGGAAATCTGCGCAGTACCTGACTGAGTGGCCCCGACGCTCACCTCACCGACTGGAGTGAACACGCCAGTCAGCGCCGCGTTCTCGTACGCCATCGAGAAGGTGATGTTCTTTGGAGTTGTTCCGTCAAATGTGGCTGATGCAGAAATTTCCAAATCGCCCGAGACCCCGAGAGTGCCGCCATGGGGTGCAAGTCGCCCACTCACCGATGCGTTCGCCGAGATCGTGACTTCACCTGCATTCTCACCTCTGGTGTCGACCGAAACGCCAACTCCGGCCGACGCCCCGACTTCGTTGCCGCTCAGGCCGACCGACCCTTCGACGCCGACCGAAGAACTGACAGAACCGAGATGGTCACCGTTGTCTTTCAAGTAGTTGAGAAGCGAGGCAGTCGAAGCCGCCCCAACATTCCCGCCGGCACGCAGCACTTCTTTCCAACCAGGAACGATTTCGCGCTTCAGACCCTCGATAAAGCGATCCGCGTCTTCCTGACTGTCGAACTCCCAGACGCCGCCGATGCCTGCCTTCGCCAACGCCTCGCCGTCGGCAAACCCGACATCAAAGCCAACACCCGCCTTGACGAACGCTGCCATATCGAGTTGCACCGAGCCGTCTTGGTAGGTCCGCTGCTCGATATCGAAGCCTGCCCCTACCTTGACGATCTTGATGTCTGCCTCGATCTCGGCATGAATGGATGCTGACTCGGTGACGATCTGGTCGGCTATCGAACTGGTGTAATTTTCTTGGGCCTGTTGACGAACGTCTTCCGGAAGACCATGTAAGGCCGTCAACTCGCCGGGGCGCATGGTCAAGAGGGCGAGACGCTGATCGTCGGTCAACGAGTTCCACCAGGCAGCCTGTTCGGCGTCGCTCATACCGCGGGCTGCTTGGACGTCATCGGCGAGTCCGTCGGCCACGGCACGCAGGCGCTGCGCTTCCTTCGCTGCCGCGATAGCCGCCTGCACGGCTGCGTCCATGGTCTTCTGGACCTTTTCAAACCACCCGCCTCCCGAGCCACCGGCTCCCATCGAGTTGCTGGCCTCTCGTTGTTGCTTGGCCTGGTCGTACAGCTTCTGAGCGTTCTCGCGGAGGAAGCTGGAGGTCAGTTGCATCTCTGCGGCATGCCGGGTGTTCCACATGTCCATGAAACGCACGGCAACCTGGCCGAGCCAGCTCAGCGAACCGAGTGTCGAAGCGAGTTGTTTGGCTGACGAGTCCAACTCGTCAGCGGCGGCATTCAACTCGACCCCGGCGTGTTCGAGCGAGTCCGCGTTTGCTCCGTACATACTCATCCGGTTCCACCATTGTTTGCGCTCGACGCCGCTTCCTGGGCGTCAGCGTGCATCGTGGCCTTCTTGGCCGCATCGAGCAGTTCACCGCACAGGGTCACCAAACCCGGTCGATGCGTACCGTGCCATTCTTCGACAAAGCGCTCTCGGTCGGGACCCACCCATGGGATGGATTCGATCAAAGTCGTCAGCTTGGCCGTTGTCGCTGTGATCTCATTCGATCGGCGCTTCAAACCGAGAACAAAGTTTCGGATTGCTCCGACGTCAGCTCCCACGAGTCCCATATTTTTCTCACCTTTCAATCGCACCCAAGATGGGGTTGGGTCGCCACGAGGGCAACCCAACCCCATGTGGTTCCCGGCGATCAACCGTTCGAGGCAGCTTCCTGCTCCTGGGCGTTCTTGCTGGCCTTTTGCGAGGCTTCGTTCAACCCGTTGATGATGTTGTTCAGGGCGGTCACATGCGTGCCCTCCCACTGGCTGACGAATTGCTCGCGGTCGTTACCGACCCACTGAGTGTTCTGCAGCGACGACGTGAGCGTCTGCATGATCTGTTGGATCTCGCTCGCCTTGGTGGTCAGCTGCTGCGAAAGCTGCTGAACCGCTGGGATATCCATACCTGTAAATGGACCGGCCATTGTGTGTCTCCTTGTTTGGATTGTTGTGATTTCAGTTGCCTTGCGGCATTTCCTTGTAGGAACTTTTTGATCGTAAACCTGTGTACTGAAATGCGAAATGGGGAGCGGTCCCCTGACGACGCGCGCTACTCCGGCAGCGCAACTTGAACCCGGGCGGCCTTGCCAGCACGCACGTAAAAGCCTCGGCCGGGCGGGAATTCGGCGCGCTGAACCCGAGGGAACGCCGTCTTGAAAATGCTGTCTCCGTCCAACTGCTCGGGCTGCAAGGCAATGCCCGTGCGACTCGCTTTCGCTGCCTGCAGGAGCGGCCACGAACTCCCGAGTGTGCCTGACTCCGATTCGGCGATCACGAAGTGATCGAGTGCCCGGCACGCCTTCAACAAACCCTGCAGCGGCATGTCAGCGGAACCGTTGAGCAGGTCGGAAATGGACTCGATAACGACGACGAGGCCAGCAACGCTGGGGTCTTCATCGGCGACGAGTTTGGTTAGCGACTCCGCGAGGATCTCCATTTCATCGGGCGTGGTTGCCCGGTGATGCCACTCGATTGCCGCGCCGAGCGGAGAGCGTTTGCTTCCAAAGAGTGCAAACGGGGTGGACGGCTTCTGCCGCAGGATCGCAGCGACCATCGCTGCAACCGTGGTGGTCTTGCCGCTCTGTGGCGGGCCCGCGACCAAGAAGGTGCCGACAGGCTCGAAACCGATCGGTCCGAGCGTCTCATCCCAAACACCAAGGAGCGGTTTGCCGTCGACAACGCTCGGCAACGTGGATGCGGCAACGCGTTCCGGTAGCCGCTCGATCCTGTCGACTCTGTTGACTCCAGCCCGCTCCATTGCCTTGCCGAGCTTGCCGATTGCAGCCGCCTGACGGGCCACGTTCGAGTCGCCGCCCAGTACACCGACCTGCACTTCGGCGTCCTCGATGAACCCGCGTCCAGGGGGCGAGGTTGAGCTCAACGCATCCATGGCCACCCCGACCACCGCGTAATCCATCTCGTTCGCCATCCGAAGGACCAGTCGCTTCTGAATCGCCGACGAGAGGCTCGCTGGAACACTGGCCGGCCGATCGGCTGTCACGATGACATGGATGCCGACTGATCGACCGTCGGCTGCGATCGACAGGAAGGTCTCGAACAATCGGCTCTGAGGCCCCAGTTCGTATGCCTGGCGGAACGCACCGAAGCCATCGACGAGCACCAATATCCGGGCCTCGCCGGGGCTGCCCGACCGTTCCCTGTACTCCTGAATCGTCGATGCGCTGACCTTGGCATAACGCTCGGCCCGCTCATCGATCGTCGATTTGAGATACCTCAGGAGCCGGATGATTCGCTCGTTGTCGTCGCCATTGATCACTGCCCCGACATGGGGCATGTCCTCCAGCATCTGCAATCCACGAGAACCGAAGTCCAGCGCATAAACCGAACATGGACCGCCCCTGGCCGGGGCGAACCCTGCCGCGACCGTCAGGGTTCGCAGCAGTGTGCTCTTGCCAGACCCGCCGGTTCCGAAGACGGCCATATTTCCGTCTCGATCCGGGACGAATCCGACGACCGGCTGGGCTTGGTCGTCCGGTTGGTCCACAACGCCGAAAATCAGCTCGTGATCGGTGCGCGCTGTCGGCAGATCTTCGAGTCGATATGTCGCCGCCAACTCGGCAAGCCATGGCTTTCGCGGTTCAGGCAGTGCCGCCGTTGTGGCCGCGAGACCGATCGTCGTGACGACACGACTGATGTCGTTCGGGCCGAGCGGCGTCTCGATCTCGTCGGCCTCGACGGTTGGCGCATCCCACGACGAACCAAGGCCGAAGCGAAACTCGTTGACATCGATGATGGGTGTCGGGACGACGTCCGACGTGTGTCCGCCGATGTAGGCAGCCTGGAATTGTGTCAACCGACCCGGGCCGGTCTTTGCGACTCCGCGACCCGGGATCGCCGGATCGAATCCGGCGGCCTGGGCGGTGCCGATGACATCGTCAGAGTCACCCTCGTCAGCCATCCGAAGTGCAACACGCAGGTTGGTGTTGGCCCGGAGGTTGCCCTTGATCACGCCGGCGGGGCGCTGGGTCGCGAGGATGAGATGCAACCCGAGGGACCGTCCACGTTGAGCAACGTTGACGACTCCATCGACGAACTCGGGCACCTCGCTGACGAGCGCCGCGAACTCATCGACGACGATGACGAGGCTTGGTGGCGCCTCCGGGTCGCGCCGGCGCTCGAGCTCGAGCAGATCCTTGGCCTTCTTCCGATTGAGAACGTGTTCGCGATGGCGGAGTTCAGCGTTGAGGCTGCGCAACGCTCGGCGAACGAGGTGCGGGCTGAGGTCTGTGACGAGGCCGACGCAATGCGGCAAGTTGACACAGTCCGCAAAAGCTGCGCCGCCCTTGTAGTCGACGAAGAGAAAGTTGACGCGCGTCGGGCTGTGGGCAGCGGCCATGCCGATGATCCAACTCTGCAGAAACTCACTCTTACCGGCACCCGTCGTGCCGCCGACAAGTGCGTGAGGACCGTTCGTGCGCAGGTCGAGATAGAAGCGATCAGTTGCCGACTGACCGACCAGCGCCCGAAGCGAGTTGTCACGCTTCAATCGAGCGGCGCCGGCCGCGGGTGGCAGCGAGTTACTCGCGTCCCACCGTTGGATGACCTCATCGACGCTGTCGGCAAGTTCTGTCCCGCCGATCGCAAGAAAGGAGACCGAACGCGGTAGGTCGCTGTCGTCTTCCAGGAGTGCTCCCGAGTCAACCAGTGCAGCCAGGCGTCGGGCGACGAATGCCGAGACCTCCGGGGTCAGCGGTTCGAGTTCGAGATTGGATACCCCAACGCCACCTTGCACGAACCCAGCACGGCCTTCGCCGGAGTTCGGATCCACTTCGAGATACGTCCGGCACGGCGCCGGAATTCTCTCCAACGAAGCCGCAACCCAGATCAGGTGAACGGCACAGGTTCGGCCGCGCTCGGCAATCTGGACCAAGCGGGCTCTGTCCAGCGCAGCATCGTCTTCGACGACGAGGACAACTCTAGGCAGTGGTGCCGGAGCGTCGCTCGCCCGATTGCCAGAGCGAACGTCGATCACGTCTTCGATTGCCGAGATCAGCGAGACAATGCTGCTCGTTGCCGTGGCCATATGGTCTGTCTCGAGCGGGGAATGGTCCGACCCCACATGAGGAAGCCACTTCATCCACTCCCAACGTGGTGCCGAGGTCGACGTCGCGATGCACCCCAACACCAACTCCGAGGGCGAATGGAGACCTGCGAGTTGGCCGACGAGTGCGGCTGCCAAAGGATGCGACGCGATCGAGGGGCCCGCAACGCCAACACTGCCCGTCGCTGCAAGCACAGCGACCACGGGAACGCGATCAACCATCACGAACTGGCGGGCGACTTCGTTCAGCTCCCTCCACAGTTCCGGCAGCGTGTTGTTCGTCGATGGCAGCTTGATCGAGTTCCTCGACGGAAGCGAGCCAAGCCCAAGTCGAATCTGGCCGAACGATTCATGCTCAGGCCGCCTGGTCCAGACGAGTGAGGAGAGTTCGTGGACCCCAGCTGCGATCTCGTCGACCGACGGGTGTTCGCGGCGTCGCTGGTTTCGTTCCAATTCGGCGGCGTATTGCAACTGCACTGCCAAGTCGCGCAGGCTGGCCCGAAAGTTTGCCGCACCGAGTTGGAGGGCTTTCTTCGTTGCCCATCGATTCTCGTAGAACGAACCAATGGCCATGATCGGCGACAGCCCGACGAAAAGGATCGACAAGGCGTTCTTCGTGACCGAATACATGATCGCGCCCATGAACAGCGGGGCGATGATCGTGATGATCGGGAACCGCTGCGGATTCGGCCGAGTTGGTGGCTCTGGCGCGACCAGTTCGATGCCTTCGTATTTCGGGTCAAGCCGAGGGGAACGGTTGAACTCGATGGCGTGTCCGCCTGTGGCGCCGCCTGAACCGGATGCGTGATGCAGAGTGATCGAAACGGTGGTGTCACCCAACTTGGCGCGGTCCGACGGTCGAAGGACAACCCGCTGGACCGGCTCGCCGTCGACGACAATACCGTTGGCCGAATTGTCGTCGATCATCTCGACCATGTCGGTGACGTTGACCTTTGCGTGACGCTTGGACACCAGTGGGTCGCTCAACCTGATGTCACACGATCGGTCGCGCCCGATCAGGGTATTGCCGGCCGGAAGAGGGAACGATCGCCCGGCATCCGGACCGCTGATCACGGTCATCGTGGCGACTGGCGCATTCAGCCCGCTCGCTCCACCCGCTGCGTTGGTGAGCGAGATTGCGTCGCCGCTTCGAACGGCAGCGTCGGCCATCGTGGTGTTCGGATCGATCGTGCGCTCGGAGGGTGTGCCCGGATGCACGCGCAGGCACAACGAAGGGCCAGCCACAGCGGCTGCTCGCACGCGGGGATGACTGACCCTCAACCGCTCTGCGAGTTGGCCAACCGTCGCCGTCGCGTCGACGGTCACGACGATGTCGTCGTGTTCTGTTCCTGAGACGAGGGTCAGCTTCAGTTTCACAGGCAGGCCGCACGAATCCGGGCGTCGTCGGCCGGACTGTTTCTCAAGCCCTCCGGCGACATCAGCAGGTTCTGGAACGCGTCGACGAGCGTCTCGCTGACGATGTCCACCGCCGTTGCGTCTGCATACCAGGTGAAGCATCGCAACGACGTCTGATTCAGCGCCGTCTCATTCGTCACGGCACCCATCACGAGGATGAACCCACTGCCATCTGGCCGGGCATCGAGCAGCAACAGCGAGATGCGCTCTGACGGGCCATAGGTGAAGCTCAGCGTCGCATCGTCGTTGGCGTCGTTCGGAATCAGTGGACGGACGGTGGTCCAGTCTCCGGCCGCGAGCAGGTCGGCTACACGCTGAGCGGTCGCGAAGGCGGCTTTGACGTCCGCGGACGGCACCCCGCTCAGCAGTGGATCGTTCATGACCTGGTGACTTCCGAATCCCGAGAACACTTCAGGGTTCGGCACGGCCGGCGTGGGCGTTGGACCAGGCGTCGGCGGTGGCGGCGGTGGGGGCGGAGGTGGAACAGTCGTCTCTGGCGGCGGCGGCGGAATCGTTGTGGTCTCGATCACCGCCGGAACGGTCGTGGTCTCGATCACAGTGGTTTCAACGATCGTTGTCGTTGTTTCTGGGACGACCTCAGTGGCAGCCGTGATCTCCGACTCCGTCATCTCGACCGCCACCATGTCGGATCCATCGGAGTTCCCGAACGCCAACCAGCCAATCGTCGCCGTCCCGAGTACCGCAAGCACTACCGCCACCTTCGGAACCCAGTGATCGGGACTCCTGCTCATCGCCGGACCTCCGCCCAAGAGTCGCCGAAGAGCAGCCTCGTACCGATGATCACGGTTGTCGACACCCCTGGCACAAGCGCCCGCCGACTGCCGTCGGCCATTTGCAACTCCGTGCCGTTGGTCGAATGAACGTCCTCGACCCACACCGCATCACGTGCCGTACTGATCCGTACCTGTGTGCGCGACAACAACTGATCCGAAATCTGAATCGCCCGCTCGCCTGCTCCCGCGGACGGATCGCGTCCGATCAGCAACGTGGCGTCCAGGGGATGGACCGTGCCGTCGCTGAGCCACACCGACGGCACCAATGCTGATGAAACCAACGCCGACCGAGGAACGGTGTGGCCGTCGTGTTCAGTCTGGCTTGGCACCATCGCCGCCGGCTGCGGGGAAGCGAACCCAGGCCCGGGAAGCGGCAACGGGGCGAACGAAGGCTGCGAGGGCTGGGAGGGCTCCGCAAACGAAGGCTGCGCAAACGACGTGGGTGCTGGCGGCGGTTGATGAGCGACCGATCCGGCAGGCGGATACCCCTGGCTTGGCGGCCGAACACCGGTGTAGACGGGTGCAGGTGGGGCGGCAGCCGCGGCTCCGCCTTGAACCGCAGGTTGAGCTGTTTGAACCATCGCAATCACGAGGAAAAGGGCAGCCCCGGCAGCCCCGACATAGGCCACCGGATGAAGTTCGTTCTTGAAGATCGACGACATCGAGCCACCGTCGCTGAGTGTCCCCTCGGTCGTCCAGAGCAGGATCCAGCCGAGCATCGCCGATCCACCAAACGCCAAGAGCGTCCCCCAGCGGTCGCCTCGCAGAAACCCGACCAATCCAACGACGGCCGGAACCCAGATGAGCGCTTGGATGGAGAGCGCAAAAGTCGTGTGGCCGTACTCGCCGAAGAGATTGTAATCAGCCCACGCGATGCCGCGGTTTCCAGCGGGCACCAAGGTACAGCCAAGCGACATTCCAAACAGGGAAGAGAAGCCGAGCACCCGAACTCCACCATTGACCGATGGGGTACCAGACGAGTAGCGAAAACTGATCAGAAACGCAATAACCCCACCGATGGCAGTTCCAGCGATCAGGTAGTAGCCGCCGCCGAGACCCTCGCCATCAGACAGGATCCAGAGAGCGACGGCAAGAGGAATGAAGAGAGACGACAGGCCGAGGGCCGCTCCGCCGCCAAGACCGGCGAGGCGGGGCTTCGAACCAATTCCAATCGCCGCGACGAGCATGAGACCCGCTGGCATGAGGATCGCGACGATGAATATCGCGCCGCTGTCGAACAACTTTTCAGAGCCGCTCGAACCGATGGGCACGAGACCACTCAAGACAGCAAAGCCGGCGAGGGCCCCGAACCAAGCCCGAGTCGCGCCGACACTTCGGGGTGCCGACAGATCGCCGCGGCCGTATGAGTCCACGTTCCCCCGGTTTGCACGAAGCATCTCGTGCCGGGACTGGACCTGTGGCGGCGGCGGGGGCGGCTGCTGCTGTTGCGGGCCGGGCATCATCGGGCGTCCGCCACGACTGCGAGATGAACCTCGCCAAGGACCACTGCTCCGCCGATCGGTACCTCAACTCGGGCGCCTGGTTGACACATCGTCGTCGATCCTTCCAACTGAACCGACGTTCCATTCGTCGAGTGGTGGTCTTGAACCCATATGCCTCGTGATGTCGGCCCGAATGAGGCATGCGTCTTGGACAGCGACGGGTCATTGACGGGAACTAGTTGCGCCGAAGGAAGCTGAGCGTCGGCATCGGGATTCCTGCCAAGAACGAGGCCAGCACCGACCGGCACCATCCGGCCATCGATGAACCGCAACGATGGCGCCACCGTCGTCCGCATCGCGGCCATCTGAGCAACGGTCATCGTCCGATCACTTTCGGGCAACCGCATCGCCGCGAGCTGAGCAACAGTCATCGTCCGATCATCCGGTGCTGTGAATGAAGGTGTCGAAAACGAAGCACCGATCGGAGCCGGATAGGGTGCGTTCGTGGGCGCCGGGGCCAGGGGCAGTACCGCTTGGGGCGCGAATGCGGTCGGCATCGGCACGGGTATCGCAGTTGACTCGCCGCTCGAGAGTTCTTCGTGGATCGCAACGAACAATGCCGGGCTGACGTCGCCGCTGAGGTTGATCCGCACACCGGCGCGGTCCTCAATGAGGATCGCTTCACAGGCCTCTGTGCGCTTCACAAGCAGGAACAGCAGACCCAGACCCATGAACGGGGCAAGTACAAGCGTCAGAACGTTCGCCCACGTTGGCCGAAAGGTCTTCGCAAAGCGAAATCTGTTCGGACCGGACGCTGCGACTGCGAAACCCTGGCGGGTTGCTATCTGGACCAGCGACTCTGCGGCGCGTCCGAGGCCCATCCGCTTGACTTCGACTACTTGATCTCGCGCAACACTCACGCAGTCCCCGCCCCTTCGTCCATTGGCCGATACCTTGGTTGGCAGCCGATGAATTCGACAGGGTGCGAGTGACATGCACCGAGGTACATGTACCTACGGTTCGCGCGCATCGTCAACTTCTTCATCTGTGACGACATCTTCGAAGGAGTCGTTCAGCTGCAACAGCAACAAGTCCTCGCGTGTCACGAGACGAGTTGCCACGGCGTATTCGACGAGGCGGGAGCGCCGATTGGACGCCAACTTGTCGGGGCCGCCATGGAGTCCGCGAACGCCGAGTCGCTGCAACTTTTGGCAGACATTGTCGAGTTTTCGGTTGAACTTTGTGATCTTCCAGTGCAGCCGATTGGCCGCTTCGGTCGAGCTTGGCAAGGAAACCGAGGCCCGGCCATCTCCCAGAAGCCGTGGCTCTGCCAGGGCCACGATCAACAGCCGCTGGTCAGGGGTCAGTTGGGTCGCACCGATCGTGGTGTCGCCACTCTCTTCAATGATCTGCTCAGGGGCGGTGACAAAGGTCGGTTCACTGTTCGTGACGATCAGCGAGTAGCTGGTCGGACCGGCAGTGAAACTGATATTGGCGACATCGAAGACAAGTGGCAACGAAGCTCCGGGCGCCAGGAATGCCTCTAAATGCCCTGTCGAATCCGCCACGGTCGCAGTGAGTTGTGTGCCGACATTGCTCAGCAGCCATAGGCCATTCTGATCTGTCAAGACGAGGAACCTGCGATGAAGGAACTGGTTGTCGTCGATCGACAAGTCGGCGTCACGGCCGATCGCGAACACTTGCCCCGGCACGAGCTCGTGCAACTCGCCGCAGAAGTCGATTGTCATCGTCATCCGCTGGTGCTTTTCCGAGCGCGTCGTTCATTGCGGCCAATGCGCAATGACGTGATGCTGATCGCTGCCTTGATCCTGTCGACCACACCGAGCTGACTCCGCATCGACTTGAGTTCGGCCTCCAGCTCCTGCCAATACGCGTGGACATCTTGGTCCGTCGGCTCCTCGCGAGAGAACACAGCTTGGTCCGCCCGAGCTGCAAGCCTCGTGGTCGACGGCCCGACGAACTGGGCGGCTTCTCGCCTCGTCGACATCTCCGGAATCGGTCGACCCATATCGAGTGCTGAGTCGGTCATCTCTCGCCAGCCATTTGCAATTCGAAGGTGACCGGCGCCGTTTCGACGTCGACGACTTCGGCGTCGCACCTTGAGCAGCAGGATCGATCCAACAAGCCCAACGACCACCAACACCGGGAAACCAACCGCACTCACTGCGACCAAGCTCACCCCGCCGCCGCTGCGCGTTCCCGCGAGTGATCGCTGCGCCGTCTCGGCGCTACCTTCGGGCTCCGGTTTACGGGTGTCTTTCGCACCACTTCTCGACGTCGCCGGCGAGTCGAAGTCCGGCTCGACGACAGGCGGTGGCGGGGGGACCTGCGTCTCGTAGTCGGGCTCTGGCGGGCTTGGACTCTTGGCCTTGAGCGCAATCTCGCTGCGCTCCGGTGTCGGCACGACCGCAACCCATCCCAACCCGGCGACCGGCACCTCCACCCATGCTTCGACCTGGCGCCCGGTGATCTCGATGACGCTGTCAGAACCGTCGGCAAACGCTTCGGCGTCCGGCTCGAAACCCATCACCACACGCGTCGGAACTCGGTCGAGATTGCGGAGCATCAGCGCGAGCGCCGATGCATATTGTTCGGCGTTGCCGCGCATTGGTTCGATCTCGACGAAGGTGTTCATTCGGAAGGCCGAGTGTCCGGAGTCTGACGGCGCTTGTCCCTGAGACTTGTCGCCATCGCTGTAGGCGCCCTCGCCGATCATCCGATCCCGCAAGGCGTCAATGCGGGTTCCAACGTCTTTCATGCTCAGAATTGCTGGCGTCGCAGCCCATTTGTCGAGCGCAGGGGGGATTGCTTCGACGACGCCGACGTAGGCATCCGGCATGATCGAAGCCTTGGCCATTTTGTCGAGCGTGGCCGGCAGACGCACGGTCATCACATAGCGATCGCCTTCCCTCAGCGGCACGCGACTCGCTGCCGTGTCAGTTGCCCGGTTGTAGCGCAGAGCTTCGTTCAGGGTGTCGTCGCGCGGTCCACCTTCGAAGCGCAATGACAACACCTCGCCGACATCGGGGATCCAGACGTCGGCGTATGCACCGATCGTCACCGTCAGCGTGGCCGTTTCGCCGCCGTAGTCACTGGCGATCTCGGTGCCCATTCGTTCGAAGTAGCCGGAGTTCAACGTCGTCGGCGTGTCGTTGCGATAACTCGGCCGCCAGACCAGACCGTCGTAGGTGTCCATGGTCGCCAGCCGAACTTTGACACCTTCCGGGAGTCCCTCGATCGTGAACATCACGGCGTCCTTGGTCTGCTTGCCCTTGACGTAGAGGCGATACGCACTGAGAGGGCTGGGGTACTGACGTGGGTCGAACGGAGGTGTCACCGTCTCTCGCCAGACAGTGCGATCCTTGGCGTCGGCGCGTGGCAGAGACGGCGCCACATACCAACCCGCAGCCGTACAAACGCCAAGCAGACCAACTGCGGTCGCAAGTCTGTTGACGTTGAACCGATGACCAGCGAGACGTGGCCGGCTGCGATCCTGGCGGATCGCCATCCACGCGATTGCGGCGATTGCGAAGAACCCGCCCTGGATCACTGGGGCCACCGGACGTTGAACCCCGGTCACGATGCTGATGCCCAGCACCAATGCCGCTGGCATGACTGCGGCGACGTAGAGCCGCTTATTGCGCATCAACAGCGACGCGATCGCAGCTCCGCCGTAACCGCACAGGAACGGCAGCATCATCAACGTGCCGGTGTCGCCGACCGGTGGATTGGTCGTGATCAATTCCTTCCAACCGAACACGGCCGTTCTCGCTGCACCGACGATGGTGTCACTACTTGCGACGATGCCAGCGATTGCCTTTTCGGGGAGGGCAACCACACCGCCAACGATGAGATAGACGAGGACAAGGACGGCCCCTGCAACGAGTACTGGCAACTTGGCCCGTACCAGGAGGTGGGCGACGATCAGCCCGATCACCGCTGCAACCACGCCGACCACCATGAACTCGATCCCGCCGTACGACGACCTGAAGCCGACGATCGCGATGATGACGAGAGTGGCGGCCGCTGCCCCGTCGATGATCTCTGTCCGTGTCGGCTTCAACCGCCTCAGCAAGGTCTGCATCACATCACCGCATTCAGGCCACGGCGTAACCCGTCGAGGTTGTTGAGATGGACGAAGTACGTGCTGCCGATCGCTCGATAGCCGTTGTCGCCAGCCACATTGCTTTGCAACACGATTACTCGAGTTTCCAATGACGCCCGAGTCGCCGCCTTGCGAATGTCAGGAATCGATGGCACCCCACCGACGGACACGGTCGTCACGCTCGCTTCATTGGCGACCCGCCGAGCGGTCGTGAAGCATTGGTCGATTCCACCGCCTCCGTCGCTCCATTCGATCCGGCTGAACTGATCGAGCAGATTCCGCGGATTGACTGCGGGCACTTGTTCGCCGCCAACGATCATCGTCAACGTCTGTTCGTCACGGAACGCCTGCAACGCAACGGACGCTGCACTCGAAACTGCGATCTCGAACTCGTCCTCGCCGGAATATTCGTTGCGGTCGATGCTGAGCAGCGAGCACACATGAGAGCGCCTGGTATCGACGTACTGGCGCACCATCAACCGGTCCAACTTCGCCGAAGTCTTCCAGTGCACATGACGGCGGTCGTCGCCTGGTACGTAGTCGCGCAGGGTGTGGAAGGCGATGTCGCTGTTCGTCAGATGATTCGTGGTCTGGCCCTCGAGATCACGGATCAATCCGGCTGCCATCGTCTCCAACATCACGGTCTTGGGATGGACGAAGATCTCGTATCGGTCTGACCACGTGCGGGTCCGGCGGATGATGCCGAGCGCATCGCCCTGAACAGTCGTAACGGGCCCGACCGGGATCACTGCTCGACGAGAGGTCGGCACGACGAACAGTTCGTCGTACTCGGCCTGCGACGCAAGACGAGGTACATCGAACAGTGCAGACGAATGACCGACCGGAAGCTCCACTCGGACTGCCCTGCTGCGCCGAGACGACCTGTTGTGCATGATCATCGAACCCGCCGCGCGCTCGCCAACGACAACCCGCGCTGGCTCGACCTTCAGGTGCGAACTGAGGTCCAGCTTGCCCAGGGTCGACAGACCCGCGACCACAAGCAGAATCAAGCACGTCGCCGCGATGATCAGCATCTCGCGCCATCCGAACTGAGTGCCGGCAATCCAGGCGCTGATCGCGAGTCCGAGAATCGTCCAACCCAGTGCGGTCACGACGCGCAACGACGTGCCAGCGCGGCGGACGAAGCCGAAGATCGAGCGGACGGAATTCATTGCTTGAGCGCGGGGTTCAGGCCGCGCGATGTGCGGGCGGCTGGATATCAGCAAGTACTCGCGAGAGCACGCCAATCACCGTCGAGCCCGAAAATTCGGCCTCCGGTTGAAGGATGATGCGATGCGAGAGAATTGGTTCGGCAAGTTCCTTGACGTCGTCGGGAAGCACGTAGTTGCGCCCATTGGCAGCGGCCCAAGTCTTGGCCGCACGTACATACGAAAGGCAGCCTCTGACGCTGACGCCCAACTTCACCTCGGGGGCTCGGCGGGTCTCTTCGGCAAGGCGGGTGATGTAGGACAGGATCGACGCGTCCACATGCACACCTGTCGCCAGTTGAGCCATCTCATTCACGGCCTTGGTGGTGATGAGCGGTGCCACGCCGCTTTCGCGGTGCCGGTTGGCCGCATCGGCCAGAAGGGCGACTGTGTTCTCGTGATCGGGGTAGCCAAGGGTGGTCTTCATCATGAACCGGTCCAGTTGGGCCTCGGGCAGCCGATAGGTGCCGGCTTGCTCGATCGGGTTTTGGGTCGCGATGACCATGAACGGTGCCCCGACCGGATGGGCGATGCCGTCGACAGTGACCCGGTTCTCCTCCATTACTTCCAGAAGCGCCGACTGGGTCTTCGGTGATGCCCGGTTGATCTCGTCGGCGAGCAGGATCGTGCTGAACACCGGCCCCTTGTGGAAGTTGAACTGACCCGAATGCTGGTCGTAGATGGTCACCCCGGTCACGTCGCTTGGCAACAGGTCAGGCGTGAACTGAATTCGGTTCTGGGTGCCCTGGACCGTGTTGGCAATCGCCTTGGCGAGCATCGTCTTGCCCGTCCCTGGCACATCCTCGAGCAGTAAGTGCCCGTCGGCCAGCAGAGTCGTCAACGCCAATCGAACGGTGTGGGTCTTGCCCAGTACCGCCCGTTCGACGTTGCCAACAAGCTTGGCAAACGCATCAGCAAACCATGTTGCTTGTTCAGGTGTCATTGAATGTTTCTCCCTCTTGACTGCGGGTAGGCCTCAGCACGGCGGGCCGGTTCCGTTGACCGTCGATTGCGCGACCCACCCAGACCCCGGGCCGCCGCTGATGATCCGGTACCAGAACGGATAGGCCGGTGACCAACTGGAATGATTTTCACAGCGATCGACGATGAGCGAGGTGCCATTGGGTATGAACCCGTAGTTGCCGCCATACCGGTCACCGTTGCAAGCACCGCCGTTCCAGTTGCTCGGAGCCGAAAAATTGGGCTCTGGGCACGTATTCACGTTTGCAGTCACAGTCCACTGGGTCGGCGGAGGTGGTGGTGCGGCGGGCGTGCTGCTCGTAGAAAAATCAGACGTCGAACTGAGGCCGGCACTAGCCGCGCTGACAGTGATTGTCGAAGTCCTCGGACCGCTGCTGTACCCGTACGGCCTCGTGCAGGATCCAGTTTGGGTTCCTCCATACGCGAGGTTGCCGCTGCACTCACCGCTCACAGTCGCCGTCCACAGCTTGGTGCCGCTGGCTGGCTGATTGGCGTTCCAGTTCCAGGTGATCTCATTCGTGCTGAGATTGACGCTGCTGGTCATGACTGGCTGATTCAACGGCGGAGGGTTCGGTGTGGCGTTGGTGTGGGACCGCGTAATCGACGCGACGTTGGGGGCGGCAACGGTGATCGTGACCGTGCGATTCCCACTCGCCCAGTCCACATCGCGCGGACAACTACTGGTCTGAACGCCTCCCGGCACGGCGGACCAACTGCAGCCCTCACCAGTGACGGTTGCAGTCCATGCACGGCCGTTGTCGCCCTGGTTTGCATTCCAGGTCCAGGTAATAGTGGTCCCGCTGACGCTGCTCGTGATCGTCGG
>JANOQU010000238.1:0-4859 GCA_031422355.1 Actinomycetes bacterium | reverse complement strand
GTTGTTGCCTGCTGTGCAGGCAAGAACGTTCGCGAAACATTGGTGAGCGACGCGCTTGCTTTTGTTTGCAGCAAAAGTGACCTCAGGGCAGGCAAAAGGGTTCGCGAAAGTGGTGAGGGTCAGGGGGTTGGGGGGTTGTGGAGGTCGGCTGCGCCGAAGGTCTCCCAGCCGTCGGAACCAGTTCGCAGCAATGCAGAACCCGTCGGCAAGACGGCGACCGCGAAGCCGTTGGCCAACTTCAACGTGCGGTGTAGACGTTCGGGTGACCACGTTTCGGACTCGTGCAGAATCGCGAGGCCTTCGACCAACGCCAACCCAAGTGAGAATGCGCCTCCCCGCGGATCGGTCATGGGGTCACACAGACACGCCGCGCTTGCCCCGGTCGCGGCAACCACACCGCCGTTGGCCAACACCGACTTCAACGCGTCGAAGACAGCCGTGTCCTTGAGAACCGAACGGAGATGCAGCGGCGAATCGCCGGCGAGGTAGACCATCTTTGCTCGCTGGACGGCCTGTGCATGAGCGGACTCGTTGGCGTCGGCGCGCCGCAGAACCAGCCGGCCGTCAACCGCCACACCGAGCCGACGGCCCCACTCGGTCGCAGCGTCGATCAGCCGGCTCGGATGTTCGAACGCATCAGCCGTTGGCAGCACCACCACGTCAGTCGCGCCTGCCATTTGAATCAGCCGACGATCAAGCTCGTCGTTCGCTGTGAAGGGTCCGCCGCCGAGCAGCGCAATCGTTCCGGTCATGGACCTGCACTGTAGGCGTCAGCCCGGGGTCTCGATCAGCCGATCTTGCAATGCCGCGATGGCGGTGTCGTCCACACCGAGAGACTTCACGAACTGGACCACGCTGCCATGCGACGCCGTCAGTTCGTCGAGCAACTCGTGCATCACGGTGGCCGGCGACTCGAAGAAATGGCGACGATCGCCGTTGGCGTCACCAACCGGCGCGGTGATGCCCTTCGCGGCAAGTTCGGCCGATTGCTCCTGGACGAGCGCCGCCCAGGCTGCGCGAATCCGGCCCATGGCCTCGCCGGTCTTGGCATAGTCAGCGGCGATGAATTCGTGTGGCACGCCGAGCACCCCGAGCAGCAGCGCCGCCAACAGGCCCGTTCGGTCCTTGCCGGCAGCGCAGTGAAACACCAAAGGCGTGTCGCCGGCAGCGGCGATGATGTTGAGCCCAGCCGCAAGCCTGTCAGCGCCGACCTGGAGCATGTCGCGATACGCCCACAACAAGAAATCGTGAGCATTGTCGAAGGAGGGAATCTCGCCGGGAATCCAGGTCTGGTCGATGACCGGCAGGTGATGGAACGTAACCGCATGTTGGTCGACAGGGAACTGACCACGCTCGTTGAGTTCGGCGTCGGTGCGAAGGTCGATGACGATCCCCAAACCCAGGCGACCAAGCTCGGCAACATCGTCAACGGTCAACCGCTGAAGACCATCGGCGCGGTACACGAGGCCCCACCGTGTTGTCCCGCCGTCGGCTGGATATCCACCCAGATCACGGAAGTTATGGACGCCGTCGAGCACGACGAGTCGCCGTTCGTCCGCGATGGTCGCAAACAAGTCCGTATCCAGACCCGACGCCAGGTCAGGCGTGTCTCGGCAAGCGTGGGCGGAACGCGAGGCTGTTGTCACGCTGATTGACGGTACCGCCGCTTGGCGGATCCCTTCGTGACGGCCCGGATAACAGCGAGTGAACGATGCTCTCGGACGCTTCGGCTTTGGCTTGTTACCGGCGGGTAGCTAGCGTTGCGCGAATGACGGACACCGCCACTGCAACTGCAGCACCCGACGCCATCGTCGACTCACCCACCATTGCGTTGCCGGACACCGAACCGTCCACTGCGATCTCGACGGTCGGGATTCTCGGATCGGGGATCATGGGGGCCGGCCTGGCCGAAGTGGCCGCCCGTGCTGGATACCAAGCGATCGTTCGGTCGCGGAGTCAGGCCGCAGCCGACGCGATGGTCGCAACGATCGCCAAGGGACTCGCCAAGCAGGTCGAACGGGGCAAGCTCGCCCCTGAGGAACGGGAATCAATCCTGGGTCGCGTCAACGCGACGTCCGACTTGGCCGACCTCGCGGACTGCGACCTCGTCATCGAAAGCGTCGTCGAGAATCTGGACGTCAAGAAGAGCCTGTTCGCAGAACTCGACCGATTGGTGAAGCCGTCAGCGATCTTGGCAACCAATACCAGCACCCTGCCCGTCGTCGAACTGGCAATGGCCACCGGCCGCGCCGACAAGGTGTGCGGAATCCACTTCTTCAACCCGGCTCCGGCCATGAAGCTGGTCGAAATCGTTCGGCCGTTGACCGCAAGTGACGCAACGATCGAGGCAGCGACGACATTCGCGACCGCGTGCGGCAAGGATGCCGTCGAGGTCAAGGACCAAGCCGGATTCATCGTCAATGCATTGCTTTTTCCGTACCTCAACAACGCCATTCGCTTGTCCGAGCAGGGTACGGCGAGCATCGCCGACATCGACACTGCGATGAAGGGCGGCTGCAACTTTCCAATGGGCCCATTCGCGTTGCTCGATCTTGTCGGCCTCGATACCTCGCTCGCAATCCTCGATGCGCTGTACGACGAGTTCCACGACAGCAACTATTCAGCAGTCCCAACCCTTCGCCGGATGGTTGCGGCGGGTCGACTCGGCCGCAAGAGCGGGCGGGGCTTCTTCGACTACGCACGCTGAGTCACACGCACGCTGAGTCACACGCCCGCTGGGTCACACCGGCGCTCGGTGATCAGCAATCGGCTCACCTGGGCCGATTTCGGGCATGCTGGGTTGGCATGAGTGGCTTCGACATGAGACCAACCGAGCCGCCACGCACGAAGTGGCGGCTGCCTGCTGCACACCTCGCAGACCCTCAGGGTCTCGTTGCGGTTGGGGCGGACCTCGAGCCAGGGACGTTGCTGGCGGCCTATCGCACGGGACTGTTTCCAATGCCGATGGGACGCAGAGAAATCGGATGGTGGTCACCAAACCCGCGCGGCGTGCTACCCCTCGACGGCCTTCGGGTGACGAAGTCGCTGCGCCAGAGTTGTCGACGCTATTCCGTGTCGATCGACACCCGGTTCGTTGACGTCATGTCGCGATGCGGCGATTCGAAGCGGCCCAACGGTTGGATCAACGGCCCGTTCATCGCCGCGTACGAACGACTCCACCGGCTTGGATGGGCCCATAGCGTCGAGACCTACGACGGCGACGGCATTCTGGTCGGCGGCCTGTACGGCGTACGCATCAACGGGCTCTTCGCTGGAGAGAGCATGTTCTCGACAGCCAACGATGCATCCAAGGTGGCGCTGGTCGCACTGGTCGATCACCTCTGTGCCGCCGGCGTCTCCCTTCTCGATGTGCAATGGACGACGCCACATCTGGTCTCTCTCGGCGCAATCGATCTTCCGCGAGACCAGTACTTGAATCGTCTGGAGGCCGCCGTCGATGAATGAGCCGCCGTCGCTCGGGGCCGCTCAACGTGCCTTCGGGCATGAGTCTGGGCATGGAACATCGGCGCCGGTAGCTTCCGCCTCAACCGGCACCGATGACCTCGCCTGGTCGGATGTCCGTCCACCCGTTCCGTCGATCCACATCCCGTCTGTGCATCGCTGTGAAAGAGGTATCGGACCGGTCTGTGACGAACTTGAGCGATTCTTGAGAATAAATCGAAGATTTATCGGCGCCGCATCGCGGCCGCCCTTTGTGTTGGCCGGACAAGCGTCGCCAAACCCGGCGGTGGCACGAACCACGCCCTCGGTGCCGTCCGGTGCCACCCCTTGGCACAAAGCGGGACCGAGGGCGTGAAACGTTCCACCCCGAAGCTCGCTCGCCGCCTGCGGAGAGCAGCCGGATTGGCCATCGTGCCCCTCGCTGCCCTGGCCTCGTGCTCGTCGAGTCCGAATTCAAGCCCGAACTCGAGCCCGAACTCGAGCCCGAAGGAGGTCGGACCTGACGAGACGTACCCGGCGGCCTTGATGCGGATCGTCGATGGTGCTGGATCGCCCGCCGACGATGTCTTCGAAGTTTTCGTCTGCGAGGTGCCCGCAAACACCACCGATTCGACATTCACGGGTCTGGACCTGCGTCTGTCATTGGTTCCGGACACAATCGCGGCACTCATGAACGCCAATGTCAGTTCATATTTCGACGTACTGTCGCACGGTCAGTATCGTCCGCGATTCGTTGCCGGGCGCACGTTGGCGATGGCCCCGTCCGAGACCCACGATCAATGTGTCGAGCGGGCGGTGGACGAAAGTGCGCCAACAACGTCTGCCGTAATGGCCGTCGCGAACGCGGAGAACGTCGCAACGGCCGGCGGCGGCTGGGGGCGGCCGGGACAAACCTGCGACTTCGGGTTCTGTCCAGCGAGCACGACTCGGCGGGCGCTGTACGTTGGCGCTTCAGACTTCCATCCGGACTGGGGCCCGATCCCGCTCCTCGATCTGATCGAGCACGAGATCGGCCACACCCTCGACCTACCGCACAGCGGCGACGGCCGCCGTAGCGAGGACCAGCACGCGAGCGCGCTCGACGTCATGAGCAACAGCGCTGCCGCCCGCGACCCGGCTGCGAGGCCGGTTCGCATCAACGGTCAGGACACCATCGCGATCAATCGGCTCGCGCTCGGCTGGTTGACAAGCCAAGACATCGCGGTGGCCGAGCCGTCAGGCGGTCGGTTTGCATTGTCGAGTTCGACTGGGCCCACCGGGCTTCGCCTACTGATTCTGACCATCGATGCCGATGCCTTTCTCACGGTCGAGTACCTCGCGGCGACAGGCTTCAACGACTTCCTGCCGACTCCTGGAATTGCCGTGCACCGGATCGATCAATCACGGGCAGCCTGCGA
>JANOQU010000237.1:0-5110 GCA_031422355.1 Actinomycetes bacterium | reverse complement strand
GACGAGGGCTTCGACGACGTCGTTTGCGAGGTTCTCAAGATCGATAAGCCGCTCGACCTCTCGTCGTGGGCTCAGGTCGTGGCCAAAGTCGAGGCCGCGACCATCCCAGTCAAGATTGGCTTGATCGGCAAGTACATCGATCTCCAGGATGCGTACCTGTCCGTCGCCGAGAGCTTGCGTCATGCAGGTTTTCATCATGGGGCAAAGGTCGAGATCGATTGGATCCAAGCAGAGGAAGTCGAGGGCTTGCTCGGCGCAGGTCGCCTCAGTGAACTCGATGGCATTGTCATCCCCGGTGGCTTTGGTGAGCGCGGTTTCGAAGGCAAGATCGCTGCTGCCGGCTTTGCGCGCGAGCGCGGGCTGCCGTGCCTCGGACTGTGCCTCGGGTTGCAGGCAATGGCCATTGACTTTGCCCGGAACGTTCTTGGATTGGCAGGTGCGAACTCGACCGAAATGGACCCGTCGACGCCGTATCCGATCATCGACTTGATGCATGACCAACGAGACGTCACCGACAAAGGTGGCACACAGCGGCTCGGCGCGTTCTATGCGATTCTGGAAGGCGATAGTCGGGTGGCATCTGCCTACGGAGAAGCAGTCGTCTCCGAGCGTCATCGGCACCGATACGAACTGGGTGCCTCGTGGAAGGCGAGGCTGGAGTCGGCGGGCCTGCGGTGTAGCGGGTTGTCACCGGATCGCCGGCTCGTGGAGTTCATCGAACTCGACGAGCATCCGTTCTGGGTGGGCACCCAGGCCCATCCCGAGTTCAAGAGCCGACCGGACCGCGCCCATCCGCTGTTTCGTGAGTTGATCGCATCATCTCTGGCCCGTCGCGCGTGTCGCGAGGTGTCGTCAGCGACGCCTCAACAATTCGGGGTCCCAGACCCGGTGACGCAGATCGTCGCGTGTCCGTCGTCGAGATGTCGGTGGACACATGACTGGGGACCGGGAGATGGGCGGCTTTCGACATCTGTCGGACCGAGTCGTCCACCAGGGCTACATCTGGCGGGTCGCCGTGGCGACGTTCGAGGCCCCCGATGGCACTGCGTTCGAACGTGACATCGTCAGATCGCCCGGTGCAGTTGCGGCGCTTCCGCTGTTGTTCGACGCGGAAGGGAACGCGTCCGTCGTACTGGTCCGCCAATACCGCAGTCCGTACGACGAATTCGTCCTCGAGATTCCTGCCGGCATGCGAGATGTCATCGACGAACCGCCGATTGCCACGGCGCACCGCGAACTGATCGAGGAGGTCGGCCTGGAAGCGGGTCGCTTGGAGCCGCTGACGGAGTTCTATCCGTCAGCGGGGATGACCGACTCGGTGCTACACCTGTTTCTTGCCACTGACTTGACGGTCGTGGATCGCGACCTGCACGGTCCCGAGGAAGAACATATGGAGGTGATCCATCTTCCGTTTGCGACAGCGTTGGAGATGGTCGATCGCGGTGAGATTCGCGACGCAAAGACGATCATCGGTCTCTTGATGGTGGCCCGCCGACTGGAACGTGGTGACGTTACGGCGCGGGCAACGACTCCGCTGGATGTCCAGGTCAGCACAGTCCCGGCCGACTACGGAACTTGATGCCGAACGAACCTGCCGATCTGGCCGCACTGGCCGAGTCAGAGCTTGCGCCAGTGGCCGAGGAATTTCTGATGTGGATGGCGACCGAACGCGGTAGGTCCCGGAATACCTTGGCGGCGTATCGACGCGACCTGCTCAGCTATGGCCGCTGGTTGGCCGAGCACTCGGTCGGTATCGGTGATGTGACCTCGGGGCAGGTCGTGGCGTTCGTGAACTGGCGACGCAACAGCGGCGCAGCGCCAGCGTCGGTTGCCCGGCAGTTGGCCGCGATCCGAATGCTCCATCGCTTCGTGGTTGATGAGGGACGTCGAGTCGACGACCCGACCGCGGACCTCGATGGCGTCCGCGTCCCAGCCGGGATCCCGAAGCCGTTGAGTGAAACTGACGTCGTTACGCTGCTGGCCGCAGTCGTCGGAGACGGGCCGGTGTCGCTGCGGGATCGGGCGTTGCTGGAATTTCTCTACGCGACCGGCGCCCGGATCAGCGAGGTCGTTGGACTGTCGTTGAGCGACATCGACATTGGTTCAGGACTGGTGCGGCTCTTTGGCAAGGGTGCCAAAGAGCGAATCGTACCGTTTGGTCGCATCGCCGGTGAGGCCGTCGAGTCGTGGCTGTCGCCGAGCGGCCGGCCGCTGATGGCACCACTTCGGTGGGCCCGTCGCGGCGACGCGGAAGCTCTGTTTCTCAATCACCGCGGTGCCCGACTCAGCCGCCAGTCGGCGTGGCTCGTGGTGCGGTCGTACGGCGAATCGTGTGGGTTCAGCGCGCAGTTGTCACCACATATCCTTCGACACTCGTGCGCCACCCACTTGCTGGACCACGGTGCGAATTTGCGGATCGTCCAAGAAATGCTCGGCCACGCCTCGATCAGCACGACCCAGATTTACACCAAGGTGTCGCAGGAACGGCTGTGGGACGTCTACCGCGGTGCACATCCTCGTGCGGTTGGTCGAAGTGGCTGAGTCAGCAATGGCTGGCAGACTGCGTCACGTCGGACACCTCAGTCGGCGCTTTGCCGGGATGCTGTCGCGTCAGCGGCCATCGCCTGAAGATGTGATCTGGGTCGAGTCGGTGTTGCTGGAGCCGGAGTTGGCGTTGTGGCGTCGACTGCCGGTGGCCGACCGGCGTCACAGCATCATCGTTTCACGACGATTCGAGGTGAATTGTCATCGCGTCAGCCTCGATCCCAGCAGCGCTCAGCTTGCTGCAGCATTGCTGCACGACATCGGCAAGCTCGAGAGCAACCTCGGTGTTGCGGCGCGTGTGATCGCGACGATCGTCGGGCCTCGAACGAGGCGCTTTCGCGAGTACCACGACCACGAACGAATCGGGGCCGAATTGCTCCTGAATGCTGGTTCGAGCGATGTCACAATCGGGCTCGTCGGCGGCACATCGCTCGATCACGCTGTCCGGGCAGCCCTTCGCGATGCCGACGACATCTGATCGCAAGCTTCGCGGGTGATTGCTGGGTGACCTCAGGCTGGAAGGAAACCGATGTTCCGGTGGGCGCGAGCGAGCGTCTCCGAGGCGACGTTGCGTGCCTTGTCGGATCCCTTTCGAAGCAGCGCCGACAACTCGCCCCTGTCGTCCATCAGTTCGGCGTAGCGAATCCTGACCGGCCGAAGAAGTTCGATGACCGCTTCACCGGTGGCAACTTTTAACGCGCCGTACTGTGTGAAGTCGGCGGCGACATCCTGCGGGGTTCGACCAGTGGCCGCCGCATGGATCTCGAGCAGGTTGCTGACGCCCGGCTTCTCTGCTCGATCGAATCGGACCTCGGTCTCGCTGTCGGTCACGGCCCGTTTGAACTTCTTCAGAATCGATGCGGGATCGTCGAGGATGTTGATCATTCCCGCGTCGCTGTTGGACGACTTGCTCATCTTCGACGTCGGATCCTGCAGGTCCATGACGCGGGCTCCAGCCTTGGGAAGAACGGCCTTGGGAATCACGAACGTGTCACCAAATCGGGTGTTGAACCGGATCGCGATATCGCGGGTGATCTCGATGTGTTGTCGCTGGTCCTCGCCAACGGGTACCTCGTGGGCGTTGTAGAGCAGAATGTCGGCTGCCTGAAGGGCTGGATACGTGAACAACCCGGCGGAAATGAACTCGCCTTCGCGCTTGGCCGACTTGTCCTTGAACTGGGTCATCCTGCTGAGCTCACCGAAACTGACGGTGCATTCCATGATCCAACCGAGTTGGGGGTGCTCTGGGACGTGACTTTGGACGAACACGGTTGCGACATCCGGGTCGAGTCCAACCGCAAACAGAATCGCAGCCAAACCAACGGTGACATCACCAATCACACCGGGCCGTTCGGTGACCGTCAACGCGTGCAGGTCCACGATGCCGTGGAATGCGTCGCATTCGTGTTGGTTGGCTACCCATGGGGCCAACGCGCCGAGGTAGTTGCCCAGGTGGACGTCTCCGGTCGGTTGAATGCAGGACAAGACTCTGGTCACGGGGGAAGGCTAACGATGTCCACCGCTGTGGACCATGATCGATTTCGACCCCGGCGAGTATCCTGTGGCGCTGATGGCCTATGACGTGACGACACCGGTATTCGAAGGCCCTTTCGACCTCCTGCTCCACCTGATTCTGCGTGAGCAGGTCGACATCTACGAAGTGTCGCTGTCCACCATCGTTGCCGCCTATCTCGACGAGATCGACAAACTGCAAGGCATCGATCTCAACCTGGCCACGGAGTTCTTGCTGATCGCGTCGACGCTCGTTGAACTCAAGGCTCGGCGACTGCTTCCCGGCCGCGTCGACATCGATCTCGACGACGAGTTGGCGTTGTGGGAAGAACGCGACCTTCTCCTCGCGAGGCTGCTCGAATGCAAGACGTTCAAGGATGTCGCCAACGTTTTTGCTGGCCTGGCCGACGAAGCCGACCGAGCGTTCGGGCGTGCAGTTGGGCCTGACGAGCGCTTCGCCGCCCTCGTGCCCGATCTGCTCGAAGGGGTCAGGCCTCGTCAGCTTCATGCCGCATACGTTCGGGCGACGACCCCGAAGCCGGTTCCGGTGGTGGACCTGTACCACGTCTCTGTAGTGCGGGCCAACGTTGCGGACGCGATGACGGAACTGCTCGACGAATTGCCCCGTGTTGGGCGAATCTCCTTCCGTCGACTGACCGGCGGCTTGGTCGAACGGCTGGAGGTCATCGTTCGGTTCCTGGCGCTGCTCGAGCTGTTCAAGCAGGGCCTGGTGGAACTCGATCAGGCCGAACGATTCGGCGATATCGATATCGTCTGGGTCGCGGACTCGGATGCCGTACCGGTCGGCGCAGCCGGCTCGTTCGACGACTACGAAGGCTGAGCAATGTCAGATCACGAGAATCCGGTAACGGACCAGCCACTCGACAGCGAGTTATCGCTTGGTGCTGATGTCGTGAGAGCGATCGAGGCGATCGTGCTGGTTGCTGTCGAGCCGGTTCCGACAGACCAGTTGGCAGAGCTCCTCGAGCAACCGTTCGCAACTGTCGACCGACTGTGCCAGGGACTGGCTGCGGCCTACGACGAGGCCGGCCAC
>JANOQU010000236.1:0-5280 GCA_031422355.1 Actinomycetes bacterium | reverse complement strand
CATCGATGACCCCGCAAGCGGCCGGGCCGGAGTCGATATCTCCCGCAACATCAACGTCGCCGGATTCGCAGCTGTCATCGAAGACACCGATGTTGTCCTTGTCATCGCTCGGACCGTTGTCTGCAATGACCCCGTTGGCCTCGATGACGCCCGCGCAATCGACGGCGGGTTTCACGCCGTTGGCCTCCGTGGCGACGACGGCCGCACTCGCCCCGGTCCAGACGACCCCGGCCCTCACACACCAGCCCGAGACACACCAGCCCGAACCACACCAGCCCGAGACACACCAGCCCGAAACAGTCGTTCAGCCCTTCGTCCATCAGGCGTTCGAGCCGATGGCACGCTCTGGCGGATATCCAACGTCCAGCCCAACGAACCCACCGAATCACGTGCCCGACTTCGGATCGATCCCTGTTCCCGAAGACGTCGCCGCGGCAGTGAGACGAGCAATCACGGCGATCGAGGCCGCGACCATGACCTCGACGAGTTCCGCTCAGGTCACATTCGGACCAATGCACGTGACGGGCGCCGGCCGGCCGACGCCGTTCTCATTCGGGGACCAATCTGTCCAGGCAGTCCAACCAGACAGCAACGGGCATCCGCTTGGTGTTGCAACCGTCACTGCGACAGAGTCGGCGCCATCGGATCCAATGAACGCCTTCAGCAGCCTTGATGCCGCCACCCCGATTAACGCCTCCGGCATGAACGGCTCACGCTTGAACGGCTCTGGCACGAACGGCTTGACCGAGCAGCAACCGCTCGGCCAATCGCCGAATCAGATGCTCGACAATCCGCAGGCAGCGGCGATCAGTGGCGATCGCCGAGGCGCACTACGGCGCCTGATCGACGGCATTCGCCGACGCTGAACCATCCGTCGGCGCCAAACGGGGCCGACGGCGAACGGCGAAGAACGCTCGAAGCAACGTTGCACTCTCCACGTCCAGAATTCCTCCGGTCACTTCGCAACGATGGTTGAGGCGGGCGTCCGCGAGGATGTTCATCAGGCTTCCGCCCGCTCCCGCCTTGGGGTCGGATGCGCCGAAAACAACTCGTGGTATCCGTGCGTTCACGAGAGCCCCTGCACACATCGGACACGGCTCGAGCGTGACGTACATCGTGCACTCGTCCAACCGCCAATTGCCGATCGCCGCGGCCGCATCACGAATTGCGAGTACTTCTGCATGGGCAGTTGGATCGCCGGTCAATTCGCGCTCGTTGTGGCGTGCGGCAATTACCTGACCGCGCCAGACCACGATTGCGCCGACAGGGACATCGGCGTGGCCAATCGCCAGTTTGGCTTGGCCAAGGGCATGCACCATCCCGGCTCTGTCGTCAACGATCTGCGTAGCAGCATCGCTGCGGGTCTCGATCGAGGCGGGGTCGGCCGGTTGGCTGGTCACATCGGCGGAGGGTGTGGGATTTGAACCCACGGAAGTTTGCACTTCACACGCTTTCCAGGCGTGCCGATTCGGCCGCTCTCGCAACCCTCCGAGCTGCTGTGAACCGGACCGCCCAACGAGTGACAGCTGCGGAATGCCAACAGGTGGGAGCAGGGTAGCGGCCAGCTAGTCTGACGACACCGTTCGATACCCGCTGGGTGAGGTGACGGTCGGGTCCTGTGCAACAGCCGTCCGGGAACCAGGTCAGGCCAGGGATGGAGCAGCCTTCAACGGTCTCGTCTGTGTGCCGCAGGCAGCCTGGCCGTCACCTCACTCAGCGGGTCTCGCTCGCTGAGTCAGGCTCGCGGCCATCCGTGTCGCCCGCTCGAACAGGTGCGGAGCCTCCAGCGAGACAGCGAGCGCCTGAAACGCAGGCGTCGGGCCGGCCCAGCGCCAATCATCGACGGCGCCAACGTCGAGATCGGTGACGATGGTCGCGATCTCGCGGAACAGCAGCGCGTTCGCCATGTTCTCTCGCAATGTGGCCGCAAGCGACTCTGCTGCTCGGACGCGAACATCGCCCCAGTCCGAAGCACTCGCAGGGATATTTTCGATCGTGCCGAAAGCAGCCAGAACAGTACTGGCACCCTTTGCGCCCCAGCCGGGGAGTCCGGGAAAGCCGTCCGCCGCATCGCCGACCAAGCCGAGGTAGTCGGGGATGGACGACGGGGGCACCCCGAACTTGGCGATGACCCCGGCCTCGTCGACGATCTCGTCCTTACGTCGGTCGTATTGCACCACTCGGGTGCCCCTCACACATTGGCCGAGATCCTTGTCCGGAGTCACGATGAGCACCCGCGACACGCGCTGGTCGGCCTCGGCAAGGGCTGCCGCAGCGCCGAGTGCATCATCGGCTTCGTGCTCCACCATTGCCCAAGTCGTAATTCCCATCGCCACGAGCGCTTCCTCCATCAACGGGATCTGGACCAGCAGTTCCTCGTCCATCCCGGCACTCGTCTTGTAGCCGGGCCACATGTCGTTGCGGAAGCTTTCGATCACGTGGTCGCTGGCGACGCCGACGTGGGTGGCGCCCTGAGAAATCAGCTGCAATGTGGATGTGAGCACACCAATCGTGGCCGCGTTGGGCACGTCTCGGCCGTGCCGACCGGCCTGGCCGAAGTGCTGCCGGAAGAGCTCGTAGGTGCCGTCGACAAGGTGCACTTGGAACGAAGTTTCGTCAATCACGGATGAATACTGGCATCTTCCCGAGCCGAACTACAGCCATGGAATTTCTCAAGATTGACGCAAGCTTGCCGATTGCTAACACGTGGCGAGGAACCAGCAACCCCAAGGAACGTCGGACCCCATGGCATCCGATATGGCGTCGGGCGTTGTGCCGATTGTCGGTGCTGGCGAGTCCCCCACCGGCGGACAGCCACAGGCGATCGGCGATGCCCAGGCCGCAGCAATTCTTGGTGCCGTGGAGCAACAACTGACGCGCTACTTCGGCGCGATGGCTGCCCGAGCGGATGCCGTCCAGCAGGCCGGCGAAGCAGGGCGAGAGCAGTTGGTCATTCACTTCCAACAGCAGATCGACGCCCTCAAGTCTGATCAAGAACGGACGCGGCAAGACACTGACGGCTATCAGCAGGCGCTCCAGTCAGCGATCGAAGAGCGGTTGACCGAGTTTGCCCAAAGCCAACACTGGCGGCTCGGCGAGGTCGAAGGTCGGCTCGAACGGCTCGGCGAGGAAATCAACGTCGGCCTGCCGAGCCAGCTGGAAGCCGCAACTGCGCCGCTGCAGCAGCGCTTCGATCGCACGACCGAACTGCTCGCCAACCGGATCGAGGAACTTCAAAACGCGGCGCGGCGCTTCGACGAACAATCGTCGGCGCTCGTTCACCACGTCAATGAAACCACCGCCGGACTGAGCCGTCGGCTGGACGACTCCGGCCGGGTATTCGCTGGGCACCTCGACGAGCGGACGATGGCGCTCGGTCAACGCGTCGACGAAGCCATCGGCGCGATGCATCAACACGTGACCGAACAAGTCGCCGGAATCAGTCGCCGGATCGAGGACACCGAGAACAACGTCATCGATCGCGCCCTCGCAATGGAAGAGCGGATCAACGAACAGACCGGCGTGCGCCTCGCCGGCGTCGAGGCGACGATCGGACGAATCAGCAGCGGTATCGACGAAGCGATCGTGGCCCTTTCACATCGCGTCATCGAAATGGAGACCTTCACCAACGATCTGACCGGGCGGATCGATCAGATGGCGGCCCAGATCGAGAGTGTCGATCAAGAGGCGATCAACCAACTGCGCGAGCAGATGTCGAGTGCCGTTGGCGAGTCGATGCTCGTCAGGATCGAACTGGAGCGGGTTGCTTCCAGCACGGGCGAGCAGTTCGACAAGCTCAACCTCCGCCTCGCCGAACTCGCATCTGATATCGCCGAGTCGACGCTGGATGTCAGTACCGCAGTCCAACTCGAGCGGCTCGAGGAGATCGAACGGGCCCTCGTCGAACTCGATCCTGACCAGTTCGTCCGCAAAGCCGACGCAGCTCGTACACCGGATCCGGACAGCAACGACGGCGCAGGAGAAACGGATTCATCAACCAGCGACAACCCGTCGGAGTCGAACCTGTCGTCGCGGTGACACAGGCTGACTTTCCCACACGCCCCTCCACCACACGCCCCTCCACCACACGAACGTCCTCCGGAGACCGAATCATGGCAATGTTCTCGAAAACCAAAGAACCCAGCGCGGCCTCCGCTGATTCGACCCCAATGGTCCATGCGGGGCCGGAACCGGGAATCAGCGCCGCCGAGTGCATGCAGGTCGGCCAACTGCTGGTCGAGTCGAACCAACTGACCGCCGAAGCTTTGGCGACCTCGCTGCAATTGGCCAACGGCGACCTGCTCCAGTTCGGCGATGTCGTCCTCGGCCGCTTCGGTTGCGGGCGCGCAGAGTTGTCGCTCGCCATGGCCCAGGTGCTGGGCGTTCCGGCGGCTGATACCAAGGGCATCGAACTGAATGCCGAAGTCGTGGCATTGATGGACGAGAAGTTGATTCGGACCCATCAGTTCATTCCCGTTGCCCTCGACGGGGACACGTTGGTCATTCTCTCAGCAGACCCCTCGCCGCACCGTCGGGCTGAGGTCGAAGCCGCGGCCGGCCGGCCGGTTCGGTGGTTCGTCGGCGACACAGCAACGGTGCGCACGTTCATCGACCGGATGCATCGCGCCGACGCCGACGTCGACCGGTTGGTCAAGTCGTTCGACATTCCCGACGACCAGCAGAAGGGCATGGCGGCCGCCGCAGAAGCAGCAGCGAACATCGACGACCAGGCACCTGTGGTGCAGTTGGTCAACCGAATCGTTGGCCAGGCAATGCGTGACCGGGCGTCAGACATCCACGTCGAACCGCTGGATGAGTCGCTGCGAATCCGGTTCCGGATCGACGGCAACCTGGTTGAGGCGTTCAACCTGCCGATCGGCGTGCATGCCGCGTTGACCAGTCGGCTCAAGATCATGAGCGGGATGAACATCGTCGAGCGCCGCCGGCCCCAGGACGGTCAGTTCTCGACGGTGATCGACGGCAAGGAGGTGGACGTTCGAGTCGCCAGCGTCACGACGGTGTGGGGCGAGAAGATCGTCATGCGAATCCTGGACAAGGGCCGGTCGATGATCGGTCTGTCCGAACTGGGCTTCCCGCGCGACACCTACAACCAGTACTCGAAGATGGTCCACTCGCCGTTCGGCATGGTGATCTGTGCAGGTCCGACCGGCGCCGGAAAGACCACAACCCTCTACGCCACCCTTCAGGAGATCAACTCCAGCGGGAAGAACGTGACGACGGTCGAGGACCCGGTGGAATACGTGTTCCCGGGCATCAACC
>JANOQU010000235.1:0-2796 GCA_031422355.1 Actinomycetes bacterium | reverse complement strand
GGTCGAATGACACCACCGGCCAAACCGAAGACATAATTCGGAAAAGTTGTCGAGCCGGCGGGGCTGACGAAACTGGTCGCGACCACATTGTCGAGACTGAGCGTGAACGCCAGCATCCCCCCCGACAACACCGCTGGCATCACCAACGGAAGCGTGACTTGGAAGAACGCCCGACGAGGTGTTGCGAACAGGTCCGCCGCGGCCTCCTCGAGTCGTGCGTCGAGACCTGCTACTCGGGCTCGCACGATCAGCGTGACGACGGCGGAACTGAAGACGGTATGGACCAGCACGATCGGGGTCAAACCCTCTCGGAACGGGCCGCCGAGCCACACGAACCAGTTCAACTGACCGGCACCATCGACGATTTCGGGCGTGACGAGAATCAACAGCACGAGACCCACGAACAGGCCGGTCCAACGTCCAGGCTTTCGGGCCAGTGCCAGTCCAGCCAGCGTGCCGAGGATCAAGGCGAGGATGGTGCTGATGACCGCGACCTCGATCGAGATCACCAGCGCGTCGATCATCGTGTCGTTGTCCCACATCTCGCTCCACCAGCGTGTGGTGAACCCCGTCCACAAGAAAATGCTCTTGAAGTCGTTGAACGAGACCGCGACCAGGAAGAAGATCGGTGTGAACAGGAACAGAATGACCAGCGCGCTCCATCCTGGGAGCAAACATCTCGCCAGCCGACCGCCCAACTGTCGCGTCCTCGACGGCGTCACCGCGGTCACGATGCCAGCACCTTGACTCTGCGATTGTTGGCGAGAATCCTCCGTATGCACCAGAACAGTGCAGCGGCCACACCGAGGACCACCATGATCGCAATGATCAGCGAGACAGCGACCGCGGACCCCGACGCTGCGTCTTGCGCCTTGAAGAATTGATCGGCGACGGAAGCACCGATCATCGTGCCTTGCAGGCCGCCAAGCAGGCTCGCCGTCACGTAATCACCCGACAGCGGTACGAAGACGAGCACCAGACCAGCGACGATGCCTGGCATCGCAAGCGGCAACGTGACCTGAACGAATGTGCGCAGCCGATTGGCCCCCAAATCCTTCGATGCCTCCCGAAGGTGCAGTTCAACCCTGTCGAGGGCGACCCACAGCGGGAAGATCATCAGCGGGAGGTAGTTGTACACGATCGCAAGTTGAACGGCGGCACGGGTATCGATCAATTGGATCGGACTGTCCCGTAACGCTTGACCAGCCGTGAACCAATGCTCGCTTTGGAGGAAGTTGGAGACGAAACCCTTCGGCTGCAGCACGATTTTCCAGGCCAGAGTCCTCAGCAGAAAGTTGGTGAAGAACGGAACCATCAGCAGTGCCAACACAACGACCTTTGCCCGCGGTCCGACTTTGAACGCCAAGTAGTAAGCGACGGGCAGGCTGATCAGCAGGCACAAGGCCGTGCCGAGGATCGATGTCTGGAACGTCTGGCGCAGAATGTCTCGGAACGAGCCGTCGATCACCTCGCGATACCGATCGAGCGTTGGCGGCGACAGATCGACCTCGCCGGGCGAGTCCTTGACCTTGGCGCCGAAGCTATTGATCACGACGAACACGACAGGTACGACGAACAGAAACGCGTACCACATGAACGACGGGATCGCGAGCAGGAACTTCGGCGCGCGCACGCGGAACTTCGGTGGCGGCGGGGCCGCCGTTGGACCGAGAGCCGAGGTCATTGGGTCAGCCGCCCGCCTTTGCCTTCACGTTGCTGTAGATCTCGACCTTGCGCTCTTGAGAGGAGTTGACGACTTGTGAACTCATCGTCGCGACCTGCTCGTCGGTGAAGAAGATCATGTCTTTGAACGTGACATCTCCAGCCAATTCCTCGACGCCGTTGATCCCTGTGTGGTAGCCGTGGTACTCGAGGTCGGTCAGGCTGTTGGCAGGATCGAGGATGAAGTTGATGAAGTCATACGCGGCGTCTGTGTTCTTGGCACCCTTCAGAATGCACCAGTTGTCCATCCACAGTTCTGTCTGCGGCGTACCGAGGCCCCACTTGTACTGACCGAGATCGCCACCGGAATCTTGCACACCGACGAAACCCTGTCGGGCGTCGCCGTTCCAGACTTGCGAGAGCGCATAGCTGCCGGTCGTGAGGTTGATTCCGGGGTACGAATCGAACGCCTTCAGATGTGAAGCGAAGTCGTTGACGAGGAAATCTTCGCAGGCATCGAGTTGAGCCGGATCCTCGGTATTCCAGTCGATGCCGTTGGCCCAGAAATAGATGCCGCACAGGTTCGGCGCCGTATCGAGCACACTCGTCAGTCCACTGGCCTCACCTTGGGCGACTGCAATGAAGTCGGCCCAGGTGTTGATCTCGGTCGAAATGATCGTGGTGTCATAAATCCAGCCCGTCGTTCCCCAGTTCTTGCAAACGCTGTACTTGTTGCCGGCGTCCCATACCTGGTTGGCGTACAGGGGATCCAGACTGGCGATGTTCGGGATCTTGCTCTTGTCGAGTTCGAGCAGCAGGTCGGAGGTGACCATCTGAGGGATGTACGGGCCGGTGGGCACGACCATGTCGAAACCCGACGAGCCACCACCTTGGACCAGCTTTTGGATTGCCTCTTCGTTCGAGTTGAAGATCGTGAGCTTGATATCACCCCAACTCTTCAAGAGGTCGAGGTCGTCATACTCGGCCCAGGGATCGCTGATCAGCGCAAAGCGCTTGTCGCCTGCAAACGAGAATGTGCCAGCATCCACGATCACGCCGCCGATGGCTTGGCCTGAGCCCGCCAAAAACTTCGAGGCCGAATGCCAGACGATATCAGCGCCATGTTCAATGGGC
>JANOQU010000234.1:0-5543 GCA_031422355.1 Actinomycetes bacterium | reverse complement strand
ATCGATGCTCTCGTCGACGGCGTTCACAAGGCTCGTCGCAGCGGTTGGATCGACGAGATTCGGATTCGTGGTGGTGGTCGTGGTCGACACCGCGGTGGTCGTCGTCGACAGATCAGACCTGGTCTCGCCGCTGGGAGTCGTCTCGTCAGTCACATCGACGTCGCCCGTGCCGGTTGTTTCGGTTCCGGTTCCCGAATCGGTCGCAGCGACGGCTGGCGCAGTGCCGGAGACCTTGCACTCGATGGTGTATTCCTGATCCGTGACCAGCAACACCACACTTCGGTCGGGATAGGCGTTGGTGATCTTGCCAACCAACCCTGCCGAGTTGATCACGGCCATCCCGGTGCGAATCCCATCGTTCGTACCACGGTCGATCTCGACGGTTTGACGAAAGTTACTTGCACTGTCACCAACGACGCGGGCGGTGACACGTTTGTAGTTGGCGATCAAGCCGTTCAACGTGAGCAACTCCTGGTAGTCCGAGACGAACGCTCGGGCTGCCAACTGATCGCCGCGTTGCTGATCGATTTCGGCTCGAAGACGTTCATTCTCGCGCTGCAGATCTTGATAGTCGGTCGCACCGTGCCAAACGTTCTTGATCGGGGTCGAAATCACGTCTCCGGCGGTGACGAACGGGGTGAGCGCATACGAGAAGGCGTCGCGCATTCTGTTGACGAGTGGGTTGCCGCGCAGATCGAGGGTGAGGAGCAACACCGACGACAGGACCAACAGAATGATCGCTCGACGGCGGTTGACGGAATAGACGGGCACAGCGGAACGAGGGAGCGACTAGTCGTCGCCACCCTGGGACAGCAAACCACGCATTGCGTCAATGTTCTCGAGCGCCCGCCCGGACCCGATGACGACGCTATACAGCGGATCGGCAGCGATATGAATGGGCATGCCCGTTTCGTGGGCGAGACGTTGGTCGAGACCGGCAAGCAGCGCACCGCCGCCAGTGATCATGATTCCCTGCTGCATGATGTCGGCAGCAAGTTCTGGAGGAGTTTTGTCGAGTGTTGTCTTGACGGCATCGACGATGGCGGCGACCGGTTCGGCGATGGACTCACGAATCTGCTCGGTCGTGATCTCGAGGGTTCGTGGCAACCCGCTGATCAGATCACGGCCACGAATGTCCGCTGTGAGTTCTTCGTCGAGAGGCCAGGCAGAGCCCATGTGCAGCTTGATCTCTTCGGCTGTTCGTTCGCCGACCGCAAGCGAGAACTCTTTCTTGAGGAACTGAAGGATCGCGTCGTCGAGTTCGTCACCCGCGACGCGCACCGACTGAGCCGTCACGATCCCACCGAGGGAAATCACGGCAACTTCAGTGGTGCCTCCACCGATATCGACGATCATGTTGCCGCTGGGCTCGTGGACCGGAAGGTCGGCACCGATCGCGGCGGCCATTGGCTCCTCGATAATATGAACCGGCTTGCGTGCACCTGCAAACTCTGCAGCATCTTGAACGGCGCGCTGCTCGACCCCGGTGATGCCCGACGGCACACAGATCACCATTCGCGGCTTACTCCATTTGCTGGCGTGAACCCTTTGGATGAAATAGCGAAGCATTTTCTCGCAGACGTCGAAGTCGGCGATGACGCCGTCTTTGAGTGGGCGCACGACCTTGATGTGACCGGGCGTGCGGCCCATCATCCGCTTTGCTTCCATCCCAACCGCGACAGGGCGACCATCGTTGACATTGAGCGCGACGACGGAGGGTTCGTTCAGGACAATGCCCTGCCCACGGGCATAAATCAGAGTATTTGCCGTGCCAAGATCAATGGCAAGGTCGCGCCCGAGGGCGAGCGGATTATTGCGTGCCATGCTGGGCCCTTCCCGAAAGCGGCAGACCGTGGTGCGCTCACTGTAGCGCACGCGCGGATTGTTACAGATTCGGGAAGAAGATCCCGATTTCGCGGGTCGCAGACTCCAACGAGTCGCTTCCATGGACGAGATTTTCGGTGAACAGGATGCCCAGATCGCCGCGGATCGTGCCTGGGGCAGCCTTACGAGGATTCGTCGCTCCCATCATCGTGCGAACAACCTCCCAGGTGTCCTCTGGACCCTCGACGACCATTGCGACCACGGGGCCACGGGACATGAACTCGACAAGATCTGCATAGAAGCCCTTGCCGACATGCTCTTCGTAGTGGCGGGCCAAGGTCTCGGCGTCGAGCGAGCGAAGATCGATCGCAGCGATCGTGAGGTTCTTGGCTTCGAATCGGCCGACGATCTCGCCGATGAGGCCGCGTTCGACGGCGTCCGGCTTCAACAGGACAAGGGTGCGATCAGACATAGGGGTCAAAGCTACCGTCACGAAACAGGCGATGGTCGGCCCTCAGATCGACGTCACACCGCTGGTCACCCGCTCGTCCAACCCATTTCGACTCCGGCGCATGTTGTGAGTCGACAGCCGCACGATGATCATCGTGACCACCAACACCATCGAGCTGATCGCAAGCCAGTGAACCAGCCGATTCGATCGATCAGCTCCGGACTGGAATCCATGCACCGTTGCCGAAATGAACAGCAACAAGCTCGACAGGTGGATCGTGTGCCATAACCGGCGCGACAACCGCCGCATCAGCCATGACGTGACTTGGATGGCGATGAGTAGGTAGAAGGCCGCAATCCCCCAAGCGGTCGCGCCTGGGCGCCACGACGACGCCATCGGAATGAACAAATCAGCCCAGCCGAACGAGACGTAATTGTCGGCGATGATTGCCGCGACGTGGATTGCGACAAAGACCAATGACAATGATCCGAGGTATCGGTGCAGCGACAGCAGCCAGGCTGGCGCCCCCTTGCGGCGGACGATGCGACTTGACAATGCAAGGCCCCAGAGGATGCTGACGGTGACGATCGACCACGCAACCAACCCACTGGCCCGCGCAACATACCACGACAGCTTCTCGGTCAGGGCCAGCACGCTGATTCCTCGATCTCGACAACCGAGCAACCTGCGATGTCCGTCGTCATGATCCATGCTTGGATACCGAATCCACGCAGCAGCGCGGAACCAGCGTCGGCTCCGAGGATGATCGTGGCCTTGGCCAACGCCTCCGCTCGTGCCGCTGACGGGGCTGCGACTGCAACCGCCAGGATGTCGGTGTTCGTCGGCTGGCCGGTTCGGGGATCGATGATGTGGTGTGACCACGTCGATCCATGTCGCCAGCGACGCAACGCCGTCGTGCTCATGACCAGACCGCCATCGACAAGGCGATGCTCGGCAATCGTGGCACCAGTTCGGGGATGCAACAGCGGCACGGTCCAGCCCTCTGGTCGGGGCGGCTCGCCCTGGGCGTGAATATCGCCGCCGAGGCTGATGTAAACCGCGCGAGCACCCAAAGCGAGCAATTCCGCAGCGACGATGTCGGCTGCGAGGCCCTTACCAATTCCCCCGAGATCGATCGACAGACCTGCAGGCATACGAACCATTTGTCGCTCGTGGTCCACTTCGATTCCGTCGCAACCAGGCGCGGGTTCAATGCCACACGGCTCCTGTTCGAATGCTGGCTCTCCGACCTCGACAGGCAGGTCCGCGAACGTTCTGTCGTAGCCGGCACGTTCGAGGCTGCGTCGGATGCTGGGATCGAACAACCCGTGCGTCTCGTCGTGCATCCTCCGGCTCCACGTGATCGCTCGCAGCAAGTCATCACTGACTGGATGCCACGTGCCCGCGCTTCGAAGTAATCGGTTGAGTTCGCTGTCCGGATCGAAGCGCGTCCACGCTCGTTCGAGCGAACGCAGTCGCCGGAAGCCGGCCGCGATCAGTTCGACGTCACCGTCGACCAGAACGTCGGCGACCGTCCCCATCAGCCTGGCGCTTGCCCGATGCCATGTCCGCTCGTCGCGGACGACGAGTGTCAACATTGTGTTCCTTGGCACGGCGGTGGTTCTGGGGCGACGGTAGCTGGCGGAGCCGTTGCCGGCGGTGTGGTTGCCGGCGGTGTGGTTGCCGGCGGAGCAGTTGCCGGCGGTTCCGTCATGACGGGCGGCGAGGTGGTTGGCGCGGGCGCTGGTGGTTCGGTAGGCGTCGGAGCAGCCGGGGCGGGCTCGGTCACGACCGGTGTCGACGGGTCCGGCGTCGGCTCGGCGGCGACGACTGGTGGTGGTGTCGAAGTCGAAGTCGCTGGCGCCGGGGCGGGCGCTGCCCCCGTGCCTGGCGTGCCGCCCGGCGAATCATCGCCGGGCTGAGGCGCCGTGACGACGGGGGCACTCGTCGAAATCGGCACGACGACCGATGGACTGGGCTGGAGAACTGCGGTCGGGGGTGGTCCCGATGAGGGGGTGGTTGTGCCAGGCGCTGAAGGAGTCGGGACGGTAGAGGCTGATGTCGTCGCGATCGACGTCGCAGCGCCTGCTTCAAGCGCTCCGTTGGTCGTTGGCACCGCATTGCCGAACTCATCGACGATCACGACACTGTGAATCGTTTCGACCACGAACGGCTCGGTCGATGCGGTCGGCTGTTGTTCCGCTGCAGCGGATCCGCCGTTGGAGTTCGCCGTTGCCGGTTCCTGCGCAGCGAGCCAGCCAACGGTCCCGAAGAAGCCCGTCGTTGCAAGTCCGGAGCTGATGATCTTGGCTGCCGCTGCCGGATGCGTCCGACGGCTTCGTAATCGAGCGATCCGTAGTCGTTGGTCGTCGAAGTGATCGGTCACGGCACGCTGCCGAGTTCTGCAATGGCAAACATCGCCGACGAGAGGCTTGCAGCAAGAGCAAAGACCGTGGCCCCGATAATCCTGCGTTGCATCGTGGGGGCTCCTCTCGGCTCGTCTGATCAATACGGCGCAGCGTCACGATTGGTTCGTGAGCGCGACCCGTACTGGTGCTATCGGCACGTCGACGACGGTTCTCAAGCCGTTCGGGAAGACCTTGGCAGGCGCGGTGCCGACGCCTGACCGTCAGGCCATCCGGCGCTTGATCATGAACGGACGAGCTTCGCCGACCACGTACAACGAGCCGGCGGCGAGGATGGCGTCGTCGACACCGGCAGCGTTGAGGGCTCGCTCGCAGGCACCCGTCACCGTCGCGGATTCACGAACGTCGCCGCAACCAAGTGCTCGGGCTGCCGCCGCGACGTCGGCCGCAGGCAAGCCTCGCGGCGACGGTGCCGTGCAGCAATACACGACGTCGAACTCGTCGGCGCGGAGCGCTCCGAGCAGTTGCGCCGGATCGCGGCCGCGGAGGCATCCGAAGATCAGGATCCGGTCGCCCTCTGGATGGAAGTCTTCGAAGAACACCTCCGAGCACACATCGGCACCGGCGGGGTTGTGCGCCCCGTCGACGATGACCAGCGGAAGATGATTCAGGACTTCGAACCGCCCAGGCATCACTACTTCGCTGAACGCCTCGATGACGATCTCTTCGCTCACCGGTGACGCAAAGAACGCCTCTACGGCGGTCAAGGCAATCGCAGCGTTGTCGCCCTGGTGTCGCCCATGTAACGGCAGGAACACATCGGTGTACACCGTGGTCGGGGTGCGAATGTCGAGCACTCGGCCGCCGACGGCGAGGTCGTTCTCCGTACAATCGAAGTGATC
>JANOQU010000233.1:0-8964 GCA_031422355.1 Actinomycetes bacterium | reverse complement strand
GTGCAATGACGACGTTCCAGCGCGTGGATCACGTCGGGGATCAAGTCGCCGTGGCTCGACAGCACTGCCCCGTCTGGCAGTTCCGCAATCAGCTCCAACAACGGCATGAACGGTTTGTTCTCCGCGAGTCGGTCGTCGCCGGTGACAGTTTGGCCGAGGCGCTTTGCCAGCGGCTCGAGGGTCTGCATACAACGCAGGAACGGGCTCGCCAGCAGCGGGCCAACGGCACCTGCAGCGGTCAGGGATTCGACGAGCGCCTCGGCCTGGACCCAACCGTTGGGAGTCAGCGGCCGCTGACTGTCGTCGGGCAGATCGTTGGTCCTGTGGCCCGCCTTCGCGTGACGGACGAGGAAGATCATCCTGACCTCAGCCTTCGTTGGTGGTCTGCTTGTGCCGCGCCGACAGTTGTGTGATCAGCATCAAGAAGGCAACGGCAGCACCGATTTGAACTGCCGCCGAGGCCAACGTGACGTTGAACCCGTCGATGATGTCCTGGGCCGTGTCGATTTCATCGGAATCAGAATTGAACTTGAAATTGCCGACGGTCACGCTGATGAACGCAATGGGGATCAGACCGAACAGCACCCACCACACGTGGACGATCATGCCGACCGGGTTGCGCTTCCAATCCTCGCCCGAGTTGGGATCTGACGCCTTCCACAGGTCGCGCATCATCAAATAGGGGATCACGTACAAGATGCAGGGCGGCAAGAACCAACCAGCGATTGCCCACGGCGGACCCCAGGTTCCGTTCCGACGAAGCTGCACCTGATTCTTGGCCATCCGAAACATCCAGATGATGGTCAGGACGAACAGGGACAATGTCAGCAAGCCCGAGAGCAGGCTGAGCAATCCGTACGGCGCAAGCGCGTCGTCGTAGTCCTGCTGGTTGGCCGTGCCGTCGATGAAGTCCTGGGCCTTGCCCTTCACGTTGAGCAACAGCAACGCTGACAGCACGAGTATTGGAATCAGGATGATCACCAGCACGCGGAGTGCCTTGGAGACTCCGCCGATGTTCTGGAAGTTGCCATATGCGCCGACATTGCCATCGCCATACGGCACGTAACCGGGGGGTGGACCCATGTTCGGTGGGGGAGGGGGCGGAGTCGGAAATCCGGTGTCGCCGCTGAATTCGCTCATGATCGCCAACCTAGTCGCGACACGTCGGGAGCAGGCGTGACGTGCCCTGTTCAAACGGTAAGAATGAGCCGATGGGCTTCTTCGAACGGAATCGCAAAGAACTTGCCGACAAGGGCATCAACCCGGAACGGCTGCCCCCTGGCCAATACCTGACAGACCGTTTTCCGGTCCTACATGTCGGCGATGTACCGACCTATGGGCCTGGTGACTGGACGCTCACGATCTTTGGTTTGGTCGATCAGCCGTACACGATCACACTCGAGGACTTGAAGGCAATGCCCTCAGTGTCGCCCACATTCGACATCCATTGTGTGACGAAGTGGTCGAAGTTCGATACGACGTGGACAGGGGTTCTGGTCAGCGATCTGCTGGAGCGCGCCGGCGTTCAGAAGAAGGCCAAGTTCGTGATGGAGCACGCCGAGTCGGGATATACGACCAACATCCCGTTGGCCGATATCACGACCGATCAAGCCATTGTTGCCTACGCGTTCGAGGGTGAAGAGATCGAACCGATCCATGGCGGTCCGGTGCGGATTGTGGTTCCTCATCTCTACTTCTGGAAGAGCGCGAAATGGGTGCGTGGCTTGGAACTTCGCGACAAAGACAGTCCCGGCTTCTGGGAGCGCAACGGCTACAACATGTACGGGGACCCGTTCAAGGAGCAACGCCACACGGGCGACTGACGCGTCAGAAACTGGTGACGCAGTAGTGATCGCCCTGTGGCAACGATGACTCGATCGACGGATCGGTGTCGCCATAGAGCGCCTTCAACATGCCTTTGACCATGCCCCGGTCGACGGCGCAGATGACTGGGTTGTCGATTGCGACATCGCCGAATGGGCAGTGGTTGTTGACGATTCGCAACTGATTGTTGCGCTGGTCTGCGTGTGCCGCAAAGCCGTGGGCGGTCAGCGCATCGGCGACGGTGTGCAGCGCTGACCGGAACGACAACTGGGCGGAATCTCCGCCGTTGGCCCGAGCGTCGGTGCCGGCACCGTTGAGACCGAGAGCCATCGTGCGGCCGTATTCGATGCCCACTTCCTCCGCCATTGCTTCTGCTTGGTCGGGCGGCAGCATCGAGAGCGAGCGCCCCAACAGGGTGAGCACGAGATCGTCGCTACGCACCGGGAAATCGAGCGGCGCCGCGTCGGCAGCCGCACGGTAGTGCTTGGACGGCCGCCCGGCCCCGCCGCCTTCTGATCGTTCGACGGCCACTTCGACGTAACCGCCGGCAGCGAGCTTGTCGAGGTGATGGCGAGCGACATTCGGATGCAGACCGAAATGCTCTGCTACCTGTGCGGCAGTGACGCCGTTGGTGTTGTCCCTGGCATACAGATAGATGCTTCGACGGGTGGGATCACCGAACGCTGATGTGATCGCCGTGACCTGCGCGCTGAAGGCACCGGGTGTCAGCGCCGGACCTGCCGGGTGACCGGGATCCTTGGCACGCACGGTTGCGCTCGTAGCCACGACGGTATTCTACCTATGTACGTAGTGGTAATAGCCGCACCGGACACCCGTCAGATCGCGCGATCAGACCCCCACAGTACGGAGCCCGCAGATGCCAACCAACGATCAAATCATCGAAGCACTTCGCCCGGTCCACGATCCGGAACTGCATCGATCGATCGTCGACCTCGGAATGGTCCGCAATGTCGAGGTCAAAGCTGACGGCAGCGTCGCCGTTTTGATCGCACTCACGATTGCCGGCTGTCCGTTACGGAACGAAATTCAGAACCGGGTCACGGATGCGCTCGTCCCGCTCGGCGTCACCACCGTCGACCTCGACTTCACCGTCATGACCGATCAGGAACGCGAGGCTCTGCGGATCAAATTGCACGGTGATCCGGCCGGAACCGCTGGCCAGGGCCAAGCCCATGGACATGCCGAGGGCCGCAAGATTCCATTTGCCGAGACCGGTTCCAAGACCCGCCCGCTCTTGATCGCGTCTGGCAAGGGAGGCGTCGGCAAGAGCAGCGTCACCGTCAACCTGGCCGTGTCGCTGGCGGCCCAGGGGTACTCGGTCGGCGTGGTCGACGCTGACATCTACGGTTACAGCATCCCGCGTATGTTGGGCACGGATCGCGACCCGGTCGCGATCGACCAGATGCTGATCCCGCCAGAGAGTTACGGCGTGCGCTGCATCTCGATCGGGTACTTCGTGCCGGAGGGCCAAGCCGTCATCTGGCGCGGTCCGATGTTGCACAAAGCCCTCGAACAGTTTCTCACCGATGTGTTCTGGGACGAGCCGGACTTCTTGCTGATCGACATGCCGCCCGGCACCGGCGACATCGCATTGTCACTGAGTCAGTATCTGCCTCGCGGTGAGGTGTACGTCGTCACGACGCCTCAACCAGCGGCCCAGAAGGTCGCCAGGTTGTCTGCCGCGATGGCGGCCAAAGTCAATCTGCCGGTCAAGGGCGTCATCGAGAACATGAGTTGGTTCAGCGGCGACGATGGCAAGCGGTACGAGATCTTTGGCAGCGGTGGCGGCCAAGAACTCGCCGATGAACTCGGTGTTCCGCTGCTCGGACAGTTGCCCCTCGTGGCTGCGCTGCGTGAAGGCGGCGACGACGGTCGTCCGATCGCCGCGGTGGATCCCGACAGTGAACTCGGTCGCGCATTCCACGAGATGGCGCGACGGATTGCGACGGAACTGAAGCCGAAAAAGGTCTTCAGCGCGAGTCTCAAGATCAACTGAGCTGGCGATTCCCGTCGGATCCCTCCCGTTCCGCCGAGGACGTTTCTGGACGTCCACTTAAGTTCGCCGACGTACAAACATAGGTGCTCTGACCAGGTCTTTCATTGCGCTGGCGTTCATGGGCGTCCGTAGAGTGTCATTCCCAGGGTTACTCCTGGTTACTCCCGATTTGAGGTGCGTTGCTCCCGGTTTGGAGGCATTCGAACCGTGGCTCGGAAGGCGAACGGCAAGCGAAGCGTCAGCCGCGACGGCAGCGTGCGGGTTCACCGCAAGGCGTCGAACGGCGAGGGCTCGGTGTACCTCGACGCCGATGGTTCGTGGCGGGCGACGTACGTTGCCCCCGGCAGCGCCCGACCCAAGCGCGTTCGCGGCAAGACGCGTGAGGAAGCGATCGCTCGCAGGGCCGTGAAGCTGGAGGAGCTGTCGCAGATCCAGTCGTCCACGTTCCATCGCGATGCCACGGTGGCCGAGCTGGAGGAGTGGTGGCTGCCGTGGTTGCTCGACACCGCGTGCGGGCCTCGACTCTGGGCACCTACAGCCAGCGCGTCGAGCGCATCACCAACACGATCGGCCAGTTGCCGGCGCGATCGTTGAAGCCGGGACGCATCGCCCGCTTGCAGTCAGACTTGTTGAAGTCGGGGCTTGCGTCGGGGTCGGTCGCCGACGTGCGAGTGACGCTGCACCAGGTGCTCGAGCAAGCGGTGATCCACGAGCTGATCGCATCCAACCCGGTCGATCGCGTGGCGGCACCGAAGGTGGTGCGTGGGGCTCGACGCGCGCTCGTGTCAGAGACGCGCGCCACCGAGGTGAACGATCATGTCGCTCGACTTCTCACAAACTGAGAGATATCATCCAGTTCGTGGACAGAACGCCGACGCCGTCACTTCTGCCGATCTTCCGGTCGCAGCAGCAGGCCGAGCTGCTGGCGCTCATCCTCGGCAACCCGTCGATCGGGCACAGTCTGGCTGAGCTCGCCGAGCGATCCGGGATCCCGTATGCGTCCGTCCACCGCGAGGTCGAGCGCGCCCACGCCGCTGGTCTGGTCACGAGCCAGCTCGTCGGAAGAACACGGCTCATCCGCGCCGACCCGGCCAGCCCGTACTTCAGCGGGCTCTCCGACGTGCTCGTCAAGGCGTTCGGCGTTCCATGGGTGCTCGGCGAGGCGCTCGCCGGCGTCAGCGGGATTGACGCTGCCTACGTCTACGGGTCCTGGGCGGCAAGGTTCTCCGGTGACGAGGGTGACCGACCAGTCGGCGACATCGACCTCCTCGTACTCGGAGGACCGGACCGCGACGAGGTGTACGCCGCCGCCAGCTCTGCCGAGCGCCGGCTCGGGCGAGCTGTCCAGGTCACCATCCGATCGACCGACTGGCTGACCGAGGGCAGCGGCACGTTCCACGACACGGTCGCTGGACGCCCGATGGTGCCCGTGCCGCTGACGGCTACGCGAACAGATCCGGAGGATCGGCCGCCAACAATCCCCCGACCGCCTCGACGACGGCCCGCGCCGTCGACAGCGCCCAAGCCGAGTCCTCGGCGCTGATCTCGGCACTCGACGGGTCGAAGTACTGCGCCGAATGGCGAGTGCGCCGAAGGCGCTCGAACGTCGGCTTGGCGAGCCCGGGGATCTGTTTCGCGTACTGGGCGCTGACGGCATCCTCGACGGTCATGTGCGAGCCCTCGCCGCCGGTCGCGCGCAGACCTTGGCGGATGAGCAGTGCTTCGGCGGCCATCCGGTACGCGTCGTAGGCAGCAGCGAATGCGCCTTCGACGTCGCCCGCCCTCAGTCCGCCGTCGGCGGTGAGCAGGCGCCGTGCAGCCCGCCCGATGATCGTTGCGGCTGAGTCCCCGGCTGTCTTCCCGTCGATCCGTTCGAGGCGGCCGCGACTGAGCAAGTACTCGACCGAGCTGCGTCCATCGGTCGGGGTGGCCATGGCCGTCACCGTACCTGGAGGGTGTCACGCTCGAGCCGCTCCCGGACGAAGCGGCGCAGCTCACCCATCGGAACCCGGCGGGCGCGGCCGATGTGCACCGACCATCGCAACCCGCGCCGGCGTCGTGTGGGCCGTGTCGCTGCTCAACGACGGGCTCGGGCCAGGGCTGCCAACCGAACTGACGGACCTGTCGCCGGCGGCTCGCCGAGGCGCCGCTCAGGTGTTCCAGGTAAACGTCGCCGAAGTCCAGACCCACCTCATCTCGATGTTCGACGATGAGGACCACGAGGTGCGGCGTCACGCGGCCAGGGCCATGAGGCACCGCGACGAACTCGACGTTGGAGATGTCGAGGCTTTGGTCCGGAGGTTCATGAATAGCCAGTCGTTCGCCGAGCACTTCGAAGAACTCCTGGACGCGCTCGACGGGATGACGGCCACGCTGCCTGATGTCGCCATCGAGGTGTGCGAACGGGCCTTCGAAGCAGCCGGAGCCGACATGGGGGACGTCAGGACCGCCCGGGCGATGGCCGGCCCGCAGGTCACCAGCATCGTGCTGCGCCTCTACCGGCAAGCAGAGCCGGGGCTGCGAAGCCGCTGTCTCGATCTGATCGACCGGCTAGACGAGGCCGCCGCATACGGTGTCGCCCAGGCACTCGCCGAGGAACGCTAGGCACCGGCTCGCTCGGAGCGAAAGCGGGCGACCGCAGGCACCGAAAGCCGTACGGCTGTGTTCTCCCGGGTTGCTCCCGATCGACCGCAGCTCGACCTCTCCGAAATGTGCTCTGAGCAGGCACGATTCTATACTCAGCACCCCGATCTGCGAATCCCTCCCGTTCCGCTACGCACTCGCTCATCGCCGTAGTCCTCCCGACGATCGGGGACACCCGGGACCAGAAGCTGCGTGTGCACATCGTGATATCATGACTTCATGACGAAACAGACGACGGTCCGGTTGCCTGATGATCTTGCCGACGACGCAGAAGCCGTCGCGCGGGTTCGGGGCGAAAGCGTCAATCAGCTGATCATCGATTCGCTCGCCGCGGAGATCGAGCGTGTGCGCGCCGATAAGGACTTCACCGTGCGCGCGAAGCGGCTCATCGAACGCGACCGCGAGATCCTCGACCGCCTCGCGCAGTGACGCGATATCTCAGCCTCGCTGAGTTCTGGTTCCTGGCCGAGCATGTCACCGGAATCGAGGCTCCGACGCTGATCAAAGCAAGCCGAGTGGATCTCGCCGACTCGGCGCTGAACGCGCCGCAGGCCGGATTCGGCGACACCGACTTCTATCCAGACATGTTCGACAAGGCCGCCGTGCTCGCCTGTCGCATCGCTTGGAACCATCCGCTCCCCGACGGGAACAAGCGAGCGGCATGGGCGTGCCTCACACTTTTCATCGACCTCAACGACGGTGGTTGGGCAACGGATCCACCCGACCCGGACGACAGCGTTCGGGCGATGGTCGCGGTTGCCGCACGAGACGTGGATGAAGCCTGGCTTGCCGATTGGCTTCGCGAGCGCGTGTGGTTCCCTGATTGACGGGCGGTCGAAGATGGTGGTGGTGCGTGGATCAGATCGGCGTTCTGCGGCGCGCTTGACCGGCGAGGTGTGCGCAGTGCAGAATCCGGCGCAGCCCGTCCCAATCAGTCGTCAATTGGTTCGAGAACCGCGATCGGGAGACGTCGGTCCGTGAGTTCCTGGTACGACGAGAATTGCGGCCACGCCGAAGTGAGGACCGTCCAACACTCCTCGCGCTCGGTGCCTTTCTCGAGTTCCCGGACGCGAACGCGAAGCGGCGGGCGATGGAAACCATGTCCGACGATAGCAGCTTCCGAATTCAAGACTTTCGGTTGGTTTCAGGCTGGCTTCCGACCTCGCTGAAGTGAACAATTGCAGAAATTGGTCGCAAGAGCGTCCGTGGCGTACCACCTCCAGCGACTAATCCTCCCGATCCGTCCGCCGCTACTGACGGAGTGACGCGTACTCGATCAGACGAGTCATCGTGATGTCGTCGGTTTTGGCAACCGAGCCGCTGTCGAAGGGCGGCTGTGGGTCGTACTCGATCATCAGTTGGCATGCTTTGGCGGCCGTGTCGTCAACCAGCAGTTCGACGAGACGAAGCGCCATGTCGATGCCGCTGGACACTCCGGCCGCAGTGATGATCCGCCGGTCGAGGTGCTCGACGACACGCTGATCTGACGGGGTCGCCCCGTGGTGGGCCAAGACGTCGAGTGCGCTCCAGTGGGTGGTCGCGGTCAAACCGTTGAGCAGACCTGCGGCCGCAAGAACGAGCGACCCGGTGCAGACGCTGGTTGTGAACGTCGACGTTGCGTGCGCAGCGCGAACCCAGTCGAGCACACGATCATCGGTCATCAACGGCCGGGTGCCGACGCCGCCGGGAAAGACGATGATGTCGGGATTCGGCATGTCCTCGAACAACTTGTCGACGGTGATACCGAGGAAGCCGTTCTCGCTGCGGACCTCGCCCAGTTGGTGGCCGATGAAGGTGATGTCGAATCCGGGAATCCGCTGGAGCACCTCATAGGGTCCGATTCCATCGAGGGCGGTGAACCTGGGGAACAGGGGAATGGCGATCTGCATGTGGTGCAGCCTTTCGTTGTGGAGATGTCATGGGTGTCTGGTCTGGATCGGCTTGGTCGGCTCAGGTTCGAGTGTGGGTGAATCGTCGCCGGTAGTCATCCGGAGCCACGCCGACGCGGCGTAAGAACGAGCGACGCATCGTCTCCGGTGTTCCGAAGCCACACGTGGCCGCGACGCCCGCCACGGTCGCTCCCCGTTGCTCCAGGCATCGGCGAGCCGCTTCGACACGTACTCGTTCGACGTACTTGGCCGGCGGCTCGCCGACTTCGGCCGCGAAGACGCGTGTGAAGTGGCGTTCGCTCATGTTGATCGCGGCCGCAAGCGACCCGACCCGGAGATCGGCCGCGGGATTCGCGTTGACGAGGTTCTGTGCGTCGCGAATCGCCTGCGATTCGGTCGGGCGATCCCACACCGGCGCCGCGAACTGTGACTGCCCGCCGGGCCGGCGGAGGAACATCACGAGATGACGAGCGACCGACTGGGCAACCTCGGCACCGTGGTCGGCTTCGACCAGGGCGAGGGCGAGATCGATTCCGGCCGTCACTCCAGCCGACGTCCAGAGCGCTCCGTCATTGACGAAAATCGCGTTGG
>JANOQU010000232.1:0-6154 GCA_031422355.1 Actinomycetes bacterium | reverse complement strand
CTCTTCGTCGAGGCGCCGGAATCGGTTGCCGAATTGGAGCGAATCGCAGCTGAGCTGCCCGACATCGTCCTGGTTGCAAACATGGTCGAGACCGGCCGGACGCCATTGCTGACACCGGACGAGTTGACCGAAATCGGGTTTCGCCTGGTGGTGTCACCGTTGAGCGGGCTGTTCTCGATGGTCACTGCGATGCGTGACTCGTTGTCGTTGCTGCGCGACCACGGCTCGCTGCGCGAGCATCTGGATCGGCTCGTCTCTTTCGAGGATTTCGGCCGAATCGTGGGACTCGAGGCTCTTCGTGAGATCGAGCAGCGATATTCGCCCTGAATTTTTGAGCCTGCTTGCTCGCCGCTCAATGCAGTTGCGCTGGCGCCGTCGCGGGTTACACTTCGGCCAGCATTTCGAGCGGCCAATCCGACACCATCGTGTTGGCCCGGCAACCTGGGACCAGAAGCCCCAAGGTGCCTCCACCCGTCGGGTGGGATGTGGTCGGTCCAATCGGGTCGGCAACAAAGGCTTCGGCCGCTCTCGATGTTGGCTGATGGAAGTTCGACCGGATCGCAGAAGGGACATGACGTGGATAGAGCACCTCTTCCGGTGACGGGCGCATGGCTGCCAGGGCATCCGGTCGGGAACCGGCAGTTCCTGACGATTGCGTCGGACCACCCAATGGCTCTCGATGGCGGCACCACGTTGTCCGATGTCGTTGTTGCTTACGAGACCTGGGGCACGCTCGCTGCAGACGGCTCGAATGCATTGCTGGTCTGTCATGCCTGGACGGGTGACAGCCATGCAGCGGGTCCCGTTGGTCGCGGTCACATCGGAGGCGGGTGGTGGAACGACGTCATTGGACCTGGCAAACCAATCGACACCAACCGCTGGTTCGTTGTGTGCTCCAACGTTCTTGGCGGTTGCCAAGGTTCCACCGGCCCCGCTTCGCCGCACCCCGTCGACGGCAAGCCCTACGGATCGAGGTTTCCCGTCATCACCATTCGCGACATGGTGCGTGTTCAGGCGCGGCTGGCGGATGCGCTCGGTGTCGAGGTTTGGCACAGCGTGATCGGCGGATCGATGGGTGGGATGCAGGTCCTGGAGTGGGGTATCACCTACCCCAAGCGTGTTCGGTCGCTGATCCCAATCGCGACGTGTGCACAGGCGACCGCCCAACAAATCGCATGGGGAGCGATCGGGCGTAGGGCACTTCTGTTGGACGAGCGATGGCACGGAGGCGACTACTACGACGCGGAACCTGGCGACGGACCCTGGCAGGGTTTGGCCATCGCCCGGATGGTTGCCCAGGTGACGTTCCGCAGTGACAACGTGTTCACCGACCGCTTCGGCCGTCAACTTGCCGATGGGGCGACACTGAAAGATGGTTTCGATCTGTGGCAGCGGTTCGAGGTAGAGCGCTACCTCGATCACCACGGTGAGAAGTTGATCAGGCGATTCGATGCAAACAGCTACCTGATCATCGGCAAGGCAATGGACCTGCACGACGTCGGGCGTGGGCGTAACGGCCTGAAATCGGCGATGGCACGGATCAACGTGCCGATGCTGACCATGGGAATCTGGAGCGACATGCTGTACCCGTCGTATCAGCAGCGTCAGATTCGTGACGTGCTGGTCTCCAACGGCACGCCGTGTGAGTACGTTGAGATCGACTCACCGCACGGCCACGACGCGTTCCTGATCAATGTGGATCAGGTGGCCCCGCCGCTTGCGGCTTTCCTGGATTCTGTTTGTTGACGGCCAACGCTTCCAGCATCGGAACAGCCCTACTGTTCGTCGGCAAACGAATCATCAGCATGTCCGGCATCGATGGATCGCCGCTTCCCTCCAGGACATAGATGGCTCTGCGTGGCCCGCCTTCCGGGGTTGCTCCGCTCACCTTCCAGTAGCTGACTCGCGGTGCGCGGTTGCCGAGCAAGCCCCGCGGCAATCCGACCATGCCCCGCGCGTTCGTTCCGTCGTAGCTATGGGCTGCGCGACGATCAGTCGACAGACTGCCTCGCCGTGGTCGGACTTCGACGGTTCCATTGCCCATCGAGGTGACTCGCAGTTCACGCCATCGACCCGACGTTTCGCCGCGTCGACTGATGCCTTGCCCCGCACACACCACCCTTTGGCCGTCCTTGCTCACCCAATGCGGCTCGAGCTTGGTGGCGGCCCACAGCATCAGACCGCACACGGCGAGGATCGCGACGAACGCGGCGATTGATGCCATGCCCACAGCTTGCCGCGTTTGGTCCCGATTGTGTCGGCGAGGTGGCTGCACGGTTGCGGGGTAAACCTGCGAGACTTGGGCGGATATGAAGTTGTTGTCGTCCCAAATCGCTGGCCTGCTTGCCGATTCCGTCAATGATGCCGACAGCACTCGCAAGGTGTACCTGCTCGCCGCTGGTCTCGCGGGCCTTGGAATCGCCCTGATCGCGATCACTGTGTGGTTCTGGCGAAATACTCGCCACGATCCTGAGCTCCTCGCCCCGCTCGAAGTGATGGGTGAGAAAGCGTTCGTCAAACTCGACGGGAAGGCGCGTCAGCAGATTCTCGATGCCGCCAGGCCACCCGACGCCGAGCCGATGCGGTGGGGTGTCATACGGGGTGAAACCGACCTACCGCAAGAGATCGTCGACCTCCGGCCAATCAACAGAGCGGGTGACGCCGGGGGCTATGACGACCTTCGCGAGTCGCCGGACGCCGGGCCGCCAGTGGCCGAGTCGTCAGTGGTTGATTCCGTGGTGGTTGATGCCGTAGCGGTTGATGCCGTAGCGGTTGAGTCGTCCGACGTGGTGGCTGAAGCGGTAGCAGTCGAGCCGTCGCCAGCCGAGGCATCAGCATCCAATGCGGGTGCGTCCGTGGCGGACACAATCGCGGAATCAGCGGAATCAAAGGCTGATTCCACGGCAGAGACGGTGCTCGACGAGTTTGCGATCATCGACGCAGGTCGTGTTGCACAGGTGGAGCCAACACCACAGAAGGCGCCGCTGCTGATCGTGCCGGTCGATCACGAACTTCGAATAACGACCGGTCGTTCTCCTGGTCGGGCAGGTGACCGACCAGGTTCGACTGCACCGGGCCGGACACACCCACCCGACCGGGCACAGACACCGGATCCCGTCGAGACCGTCACGCCCGAGACAGCGGTCAAGCCAAGTATCGATCCGTTGCTCAGAAAGTTCGATCGCGACGACAGTTGAGGGCGGTTGGGCCATCGTGCTGCGGTTACCGTGAACACATGGCCGAGTTCGATGTCGACGAGATGATTGCCCGCTTCCGCGAACGGGCTTCGGCGGTCAAGAAGCGGCCGTTGCCCCCCGTCGCGGGCGAGGAACGGCAACAGTTCATCCAGCAGGCCAACACCGACTTCCAGGACTACGCAATCATCGGTGATGCGATCGGCGAGTTGGAAGATGGCATCTTGGTGCTGCGTGTCGATCTCCGGCCGGCCGACCAGCGACCAACCGAACACAAGTCGTGACATCCTCGACGCAGAGCGTCGAACAGTCGCCTGATTCGGCGTTTCTTGCTGGTGGCGTGGCGGTGGTCGCGTGGGGTTTCGGCCCGCTCATCGTGCGGGGAGTGTCGGCCTCGTCGACCACGATTGTCGTCTATCGAGTCACGATGGCGGTGCCGTTGATGATCGCTCTGGCGTACCTGTTCGGCGGTCGAATCTCGTGGGCCGTCATACGGACGTCAGTTCTGCCGGGTGTGCTCTTCTTCCTGTCGATCATCACCGGATTTGCGTCGTTCCAACGGACATCCATTGCACTGGCCACACTCATTCCGGCCGTCCAACCGGCCCTGATCATGTTTCTCGCGCCGCGTGTCTTCGGCGAACAATCGTCTCGGCGCCAGCATGGCCTGGCGGTGGTTGCGCTGCTCGGGGTGGTCGGCGTCGTCCTCGCGGCCAGCAGTGGAGGAGGGTCGGCAACGTCGGGAAACCTGCTCGCCGTTGCCAATGTGGTGATCTGGACCGCCTACTTCATCGAGGTCAAGAAGGCTCGTGCGGGCGGAGTCCATTCATGGTCGTTCCTGGCGTGCATCTTCGGAGTTTGCGCGGCACTGGCGATTCCGTATGCACTGATCGTGAGCGACGACCTTGGCGCAATCGGCGGTCGCGATTGGTGGTTGCTGGCGCTGATGGTTCTGCTGCCAGGTGTCGCCGGACACGGCCTGATGACGTGGGCTGCCCGTCACATGGACGTGTCGATCGCGTCGCTGATGACCCTGGCCAGCCCTGTTGTCTCCGCGGTCGGCGCGTGGATCATCTACAGCGAGAGCCTGGCACCGTTGCAGATCGTGTTCGCCGCGGTCGTACTCGGTGCGCTTGCCGGCATTGTTGTCGATGCTCGGGGCGGCGCCGTTCGAGAAACCGCCTTGTCCGGTCCAGTCGAGTAGTTGCTAAACTCGGCCGAGCAATCTGCGGATGTGGCTCAGCTGGTAGAGCATCACCTTGCCAAGGTGAGGGTCGCGAGTTCGAATCTCGTCATCCGCTCGGATAAGACCCCGGTCAGCAGCAATGCAGGCCGGGGTCTTGGCGTTTCAACTTTCGACCTTCGCCGGGACCCACATGACACATTTCGCGCCCTCGGTGCCGCTTTGTGTCAAGGGGTGACACGCTGCGGGAACAAGGGCGTGGTTTGTGTCACGAGCGCGCTCGTGTACAACGCCAACGGCGAAGTCATCGGATAGGCACGGTCACGCGGGCTTGATGTTCTGGTTCCCTCGGAACACGTTGTTGGGGTCCCACTCGCCCTTGATGCCAGCGAGCCGGGCGTACTTCGCCTCTCCGTATGCGGCCCGGACGCGATCCTCACCTTCGTCGCCGATGAAGTTGAGGTATACGCCGCCGGTCGCATAGTGGGCGATGTCGCGTCGGAACGACTTCGCCCATTCGATGTTCGTGGCGTCGGCGGCTGCGCCCTCCCACACGGCGAAGGGATGAGTGATCCATGTGGTCGAGCGCTTCGTCATCGGTGTCGCGTCTTCGTCGATTCGGGCGACGGCACCGCCCCACGGGAGCAGAAGTTGCTGCGAGCGGGGCGACGGCTTTGAGCAGCCGTACTTCGCGAAGACATCCAACGCTTCGTTGGGGAAGCTGTCGTGGTAGTCGGCCGACCAGTAGTTCCGCATGCCTGGCGGGTCGTCGATCATGCACTGGAAGTCTGCATACGGCATCGGGCCAACAAGGTCGACCTCGGGCTTGAGATCCTTGAACGGTTGCATCGCCTCGGCGCCCTCGTCGACATCGCCAGCCCATAGGCCGGCGATGCCGAGCACTGTCGTGCCTTGGAGGTGGGCCGGTACGAACTCCTCCGGTGGAGCCGTCAGGAACACGAGGGCAGTGCCCAGCTCGTCGGGCGCGCTCGCGGCGAAATCGCGATACTGGCGCGCCACATCCGCTGCGGCATCGGCGGGCCACAGCATCAGGCCAGCGGTCACCATCGGGCCAAGCTGGTGCAGCTCGAAGACGAACGACGTGGCCACTCCGAAGTTGCCGCCTCCGCCGTGCAGCGCCCAAAAGAGATCCGGATTCTCATCCCAACTCGCCGAGACCTCGCGACCATCGGCCGTCACAAGATCGACCGAGACGAGATTGTCGCAGCTGAGGCCCCAAGCTCGCTCGGTCCATCCTGAGCCGCCGCCGAGCGTCAGGCCGGCGACACCGGTCGTCGACACACGTCCACCCGTCGTAGCGAGGCCGTGCTCCTGCGTTGCTCGGTCGAATTCGCCCCAGGTGACCCCGGCACCCACGCGAACTTGGCGCTTGTCTGCATCGACTTGGATGTCTTTCATTGGTCGCACGTCAATGACGAGCCCACCGTCGTTGAGGCAGACGCCAGCGACGGAGTGCCCACCGGCGCGCACCGCGACGTCGTGGCTCTGGCTCGTGGCGAGATGCAACGCGTCGCGCACATCCGCGGGGGTGGCACACTGCGCTATGACGGCCGGCCGCTTGTCGATCATCGAGTTGAAGACGGCTCGCACCTCGTCGTAGCGCTCACTGTCGGGCTTGATCAGTTCCATGGCGGTCCCCGTCCTTTCGACGCTTGCCCCACCAAATATTGTTAGTCCTGATTCGATCGAACCGCAAGGGGTGTTCTCGAACCTCGCCGGTTGTGTCTGACGTCAATCGTCAGCGGGACAGCACACC
>JANOQU010000231.1:0-5349 GCA_031422355.1 Actinomycetes bacterium | reverse complement strand
TACCTGGCGCCGGCCGGGTTCGAATGGGTCACGATCGACCTCATCGGCATCCTCGGGCCTTCCAGTTCAGTGCTGACTCCGATTCTCTCTGCGTACTTCTATGGCAGAGCCGAGAACCCTACGACGGGCGAGTACGCATTGCTCAGCGTGACCGTGACGAACATCGCCGACGGCGAGACTTGGACCGCAGAACAAACCGCCGAACTGGCCGAATTCGAGTTGCTGACCGACACCTGGACCGAGGTCACCTCCCCCGGCGGCCATTCGGTGCTGGTTGCGATGGGCGTCGGAGACAGCGCCGACACCGACGCCGGCCTCAGCCTCGTAGAACGGTCCAGTGTCGGAGTTCTCGCGTCGTCCGGAACCGATGTGCAAGGCATCATCGATGGCTTCTTCGAATTGAATACGATCGGTTGAGTGATGCGCACAAGCCAGATCGCCGTCGCTGCCATGCTGTTGCTTGCGGCGTGCGGTAGCGACGCGGGCAGGGTCGCTCAGCCCGAAGATGATTTTCTCGATCTGGTGGAAGCCGAGTGCAGGACGGCTGCCAAAGGCATCGACAAGCTGGAACTCGTCGTGCCTGAGTCTGGCCAGGTCGACGCGGCAGTCGACCTTCTGTCCTCGGCGCTTGATGCACTTCGCGATCTCGAACCCCAACAAAGCCAGAAGAAGGACTTCGACAACATGGTCGGCGGAATCACCGATCTGGTGTCGGAGGGCAAAGAGTTGAGTCGAGCGATCGGGGCGGCCGATGTCGACGCCCAAACCGCCTCGATTGCGAGTCTCGACGAGGCGGCCGCCGACACTGATCGGTCGGCGCAGTCACTTGGGGCGCTGCGATGCAAGTTCTTGCTGCCGGCCACTGCTTTCGACTCCGCAGTGCCAGTTGATTCGATACCGATCGACACCATCCCGATCGACACCATCCCCATCGACACCATCCCCATCGACACCGTCCCGCTCGACACGACTCCGGTCACGACTGGCGACGAGATCTATCCCGACGATCTCAAATCGATCGCACTCGCACCCGAGGGATATCTGTGGGTCGAGGACTACGTCCAAGCCGATGCATCAGGACTGTTCGCCAAGTCGATCCTCGGGCCTCAAGTGGTTTCGTATTCGGCCGGCCAACTTGAGTTCATCGCAGGCGGCGCGACCGCCAGCATCTACATCGTCCGCCTGAACACCGAGTGGACCGAGAACGCCATCGCCCAGTATCTGTTCTGGGAGGGTGTGGACGAGGGAACCGACGTCGTCACCCCGGGTGGGCTGACCGTACGCCAAAAGGTCGAGGCTTTCCCGAGCAACGACTGCATCGTGTATTACACCGGCATGTACGGCATCGCGATCTGCACCTTCACCGGTATCGACGGCCTTCCGATCCTGGACGCCTTCCTGGCGATCAACCCGATCTGATATCGAATGCCTCGGAGCCACGAAACGCGCTGACCGATCACCGACAGGGTCAAGGTGACCGGAATTTTCGTTCGCGCTGACTACGGTGAGAGCACTTCATGAAACGCGGCATGTGTTCCCTGCGCCGTGGCGGCCCGCTGCTCGCCATGGTGGCCTTGTCTTTTTGGACGCTCTTCGGAGCCGTCTTCGACGCGCCTGCAGCGCATGCCGAGACGGTGGTCGCCGTATCGTCCAGCCCGGCTGACGGTGACGTCGTTGCGACCTCGCCAACCACGATCGTGGTGACCTTCAACCAGCAGATCGGTTCGACAGCGACGACGGTGATTGTTTGCAATGGCGCAACCATCTCCACGGCAACTCCGACGCTGTCGCCGGACTTGCTCAGCCTGAACGTCGACCTCACTGCGACGCCGCTTCCGAAGGGCACATGCAACGTGCGCTGGTCTGTGATCGGCATCACCGAGACCGCCGTCGAGTTCGACACGTTCTCTTTCGACATCGAGCAGGACACGGCCGCCGCAACCACCGCCGTCACGCTGGCGCCGACGGATGCCGTGTCGACCCCGACCGTTGCCGAATCCAACCAGGCGACGTCAAGCGAAGCCGATGACAGCACCTCGAACCTGGGCGGACCTCTCGGTTTGGCAAGGCTTGTCTCGATGCTGTCCGTCGCGATTCTGTTCGGAGCGTTGGTCCTGATCACCGTTGCCTGGCCCGAAGGCGTCGAGTACATCCTGACGATTCGCTTTATCCGCCTGACATGGCTAGCGGCCCTTGCGAGCACAGGCGTGATGGTGGTGTGTCTCACAGCCCAGGCCACCGGGAAGGGTTTTGGAGCGTCGCTCAGTCCGACCAACTGGACCGAACTCACCGACACCACGCCTGGAATCGCGGCGCTCGCCAGAGTTGTCCTGGTGGTTGCGATTGGGTGGGTAGCACTTCGACCCGACCGGGCGATCGACCCGACGACTCAGCTCCCAGCCCTCGCCATCCCGGCCCTTGCGGTCGCGACGATGGGCTTCAGCAGGACGGGCGGCGATCTCGTGCCGATCGGCTATGCGGCGGGTGTCGGCCATGCGCTGGCGATGTCGGTCTGGCTTGGTGGTCTGATGCTCCTTGGTCGAGTCGTCCTGACGGGTCCCGGCGACGACGACCTCGTCCACGCCGTTCGCGGTTTCAGCCGCCTCGCCACCCCGGCGATGTTGTTGACTGTCTTGACCGGCGCGGTGCAGCTCTATCGAATGGACTCGGGCCATCTCTCCGATACCACTCACGGACGACTGATGGTCTTCAAGGTTCTCCCCGTGATCGCAATGGTCGTGATCGGCACGGCCACACGACAATTCGTTCACGCCAGAATGAGCCGCGCCGAATCGATGACTGCGCCACTCGCGTCCCGGCTGCGCAGGACCGTTGGCTTCGAGGCGGCGCTCGGAGTGATGATCCTGGCGATCACCTCCTGGATGCTGTCGACCCAACCAGGCAACCTCGTCGCCGGTCCGCGTTCTTCGGGCGACTTTGCCTCGCAGATGCAGTTCGACGATGCAAACGCCACCCTCGATGCGAAGTTGTCGTTGCACCCGGCCCGAGTCGGTGCCAACGAGCTCCTGCTGGAAATCACCAAGCCGGCGACGGGCATCAGCTTGATCGTGGTCCAGTTCACCCCACCGGAGAGCGCGGTCAATGCTCATCCAGTGACGATGACGATCACTGAACTCACCGGCACGGGGGCGGCGTACCTGTCGCCAGATATCGGCCTGCCACTCGACGCCGTCGGCGCATGGACGGTGACACTGGAGGTCACGACCCCCGCCGGATTGCTCAAGCAGAACGGGTTGCTCAACGTTCGTTCCAATGGGTCCACGAGCACTGCCACGATCCCCTCCGTTGCAGAGACCCCGATCACGGCCGCGCCGCAGACAACAACCAGCACGACGGTTCCCTCTGGATGACCTGACGGGTGCTGTCTCCCAGCCTTACAAGCGTCCGTCAGCCATCAGATCCTCGAATGCAACGGCGTCCGCCACATCGAGTTGGGCATACTCACAGCTCCGAGTCGTTCGATCGGGCCGCCAGCGCTGGAACTGGACGCCGTGGCGAAACCGTCTGTTCTGAAGTTGACCGAAGGTGACCTCGACCACCCGCTCGATGCGCACTGGGACCCAGCTGAGATCCTTCTTGGCATTCCATCGACTCGTTGCCCCCGGCAGCCGAGCCTCTTCGTGAGCCATTGCGTTGGCCCAGTCGGCCCACGGATGATCAACCAGTGCGTCGACGGTCAGCGGTGCCAAGTCGTGGAGTAGTTCGCTCCGGAACTTGACGGTGAAGGCTGCCGTCACACCAACATGATGCAACGTTGCTTCGTCGTCGTAGAGGCCGAGCAAAAGCGAGCCCACGCCGTTGCCGTCTTTGTGGATTCGGTAGCCGGCGACCACGCACTCAGCCGTTCGCGAGTGCTTGACCTTCACCAATGTGCGCTTGTCTGGGGTGTAGATGTCGGTCAGGCGTTTTGCAATCACCCCGTCGAGGCCCGCGCCCTCGAACCGGTGGAACCAGTCCCGCGCTGTATCGACATCTTGCGACGACGGTGTGAGGTAAACGGGATGCACGACGGTTTTCATCGCTTGTTGCAAGTGCAACAAGCGGTCGGCGAGCGGTCGATTCATAAGGTCCTCATCGCCGAGCGCAAGAATGTCGAAGGCGACAAAGCAGGACGGCGTTTCCGCGGCCAGCCGCTTGACCCGGCTCTCTGCAGGGTGGATCCGCTGCAGCAACGCGTCGAAATCCAAGCCGTCGCCGGTTGCCGACGGCAACACGATCTCGCCGTCCACGACGCATCGGTCCGGCAGTGAGGCCATCAAGGGTTCGAGGAGCTCTGGAAAGTAGCGGGTGAACGGCCGCTCATTGCGACTGGTCAGTTCGATCTCATCGCCGTCGCGGAACACGATGCATCGGAATCCATCCCACTTCGGCTCATAGTGCCAGCCGTCGCCGACCGGAATCTCGGGAGTGGCCTTCGACAGCATCGGCGAGATCGGCGGTTTGATCGGCAGTGGCATCCGGACAGCGTTGCCGATCCGAGGCCGTCGTGCCAGCGCGAGCGTTCTGGTTGAGTTCCTTCAGATCGGCCAGCGGCACTAGTTTCGTAGCCGTGACCAATCCGATGGACGACAAGCTCGAAGACCTGCGCTCTCGACGTGAGCAGGCGTTCAATGCCGGCTCGCCTCGATCAGTCGAGCGTCAGCACGAAAAAGGCAAGCTTCTGGCCCGCGAACGGCTCGACTACTTTCTCGATCCGGGCAGCTTTCAGGAGTTGGATCTTCTGGCCCGCCACCGTGCCCATGCCGCAGGGCTGGAGGACCGGCCCTATACCGATGGCGTCATCACCGGCTGGGGCACGGTCGACGGTCGAAAGGTGTTCGTGTTCAGCCAGGACTTCACGGTCTTCGGCGGCGCGCTCGGCGAGGTGTTTGCAGAAAAGATCCACAAATTGATGGACCTCGCGCTCAAGGTCGGGGCACCTGTCGTCGGGCTCAACGATGGGGCCGGCGCTCGCATCCAGGAAGGTGTCGTTTCACTCGCCAGCTACGGCGGCATTTTTTATCGCAACGTCTTGTCGAGTGGTGTCATCCCCCAGATCTCGGTCATCCTCGGCCCGTGCGCGGGAGGGGCGGTGTACAGCCCGGCGATGACCGACTTCATCTTCATGGTCCGCGAGACCAGCCATATGTTCATCACCGGACCCGACGTCGTCAAGACCGTGACCGGCGAAGACGTGACGCTGGAAGAGTTGGGCGGTGCCATGAGCCATGCCTCCAAGAGTGGCGTGGCCACCTTAGTCAGCGCCGACGAGAAGGCATGCCTCGACGACGTCCGGTTCCTGCTGAGCTTCCTGCCGGCCAACAACCTGGAGGAGCCGCCACACGTCGA
>JANOQU010000230.1:0-4361 GCA_031422355.1 Actinomycetes bacterium | reverse complement strand
TCTGATCATCGGCCAGTTCGTCGACCAGTTGCGGGGGATTGCCGAGATGCTGGATGCCCCGCTGATCACCGGCCAGACGGTGCAGAAGGTGCGCGAAGCCCGTTTCGAAGCGTTCCGGACCGGAGCGCTTCGAGTGTTGGTCGTGTCCAAGGTCGCCAACTTCTCGATCGACCTCCCGGAAGCAAATGTCGCGATCCAGATCTCCGGCACGTTCGGGAGCCGCCAGGAAGAGGCCCAGCGGTTGGGGCGGATCATGCGGCCAAAGGCGGATGGCGGCCAGGCCAGCTTCTACTCGATCGTCACTCGGGACACCGTGGATCAGACATTTGCTTCGAACAGACAGCGGTTTCTCGCTGAGCAGGGTTACAGCTACCACGTCATCGATGCGACCGACGGAACGGATGCGGCCGACTGATCAGCGGTGCGCCGAAATCTTCGCCGAATTCAGCGCCGAATTCTGCGCCGAGGTTTCGCACCGATCGACAACGGGCGGATCGATACGCTGGCGCGATGTTGCCGATCGTGACGCCGGACGAGATGCGTGTGATCGATTCGGCCGCGCCGGTACCGGTCGAAACGTTGATCGAGCGTTCGGGGTCGGCTGTTGCACGCGCCGCTCTACGGATGCTGGGCGGCGGATACGGCCGCCGAATCGTCGTGATCGCAGGTCCAGGCAACAACGGCCACGACGGTCGAGTTGCCGGCCGGTACCTTTTGGCGCGCGGCGCGCAGGTTCGGATCATCGAGGCCGCCGAGGTTGGGAGCGAGGTCGGAGACTGTGACCTCGTGATCGATGCGGCGTTCGGTACTGGTTTCCGTGGAACGTGGATTGCGCCGCACACGGGTCGCGCTCTCGTGCTGGCTGTCGACATTCCATCAGGGGTCAACGGGCTCACCGGCCAGGCTGGCGTCGGCGTGATGCCCGCCGACCACACGGTGGTGCTCGCTGCACTCAAGCCAGGTCTGCTGTTTCCGCCCGGCTCGACGCTTTCCGGCTCGGTCGAATTGGCCGACATCGGTCTGTCGTGCGACGGCGTGGAAGCTCACCTCGTTCAGCAGATCGACGTCGACGAATGGTGGCGGCCGCGAGTTGCCAACGCGCACAAGTGGCAGAGTTCGGTACGGATCGTCGCCGGAAGTGGGGGGATGGGGGGCGCCGCCCATCTCGCTGCGAGCGCGGCCCAACGAGGCGGTGCGGGGATGGTGCACCTCTCGACGCCTGGTGCGGCTGGGGACACGGGCAGCCACGAATACGTTCGACGACCCTTGCCAGGGAAGGGCTGGAGTTCTGACGTCCTCGCTGGTCTGGACCGGTTCCAGTCGCTCGTGATCGGGCCGGGTCTCGGGCGTGACGAATCCACGATCATCGCGGTCCGAGACGTCCTGCGGCAATCACCGATCCCGACTGTCGTCGACGGTGATGGATTGTTTGCACTCTCGTGGGGCGACGGAGCCAGCGCCGTGCTGCGTGACCGTCGATCGCCAACGGTGCTGACACCACACGATGGTGAATACGGCCTGCTGACGGGCCGCAGGCCCGATCACGACCGGATACGTGCTGCCAGGCGACTCTCGCGCGAACTTGGCGTCGTCGTGTTGTTGAAAGGGCCCGCGACGGTTGTCGCACAACCGTCGGGTGGCGTTTTGGTCGTCACGACCGGCGACGACCGGCTGGCGACGGCCGGCACCGGCGACGTGCTCGCCGGGATCATCGGGGCCTTGCTGGCTCAGGGTCTGTCGGCTTTTCATGCAGCAGCGGCTGGCGCATGGGTGCATGGGCGCGCCGCCCAATTCGGCCCGCGGCGGGGCTTGATCGCGAGCGATCTTCTGGCCCTGATCCCGCTGGCGCTCGACGTCCTGCAATGAGTCCGGCTGGTCGTTCGTCAGCGCGATGGGCTTGGGCGGAGGTGGACCTCGATGCCATCCGGCACAACGTTGGAGTGATCCAAGCAGCCGTCGGAACGAGTGCGGTCTGGGCCGTGGTCAAGGCGGACGCCTACGGACACGGCGCGGTTTCGGTCGCCAGGGCGGCGCTCGAGGCTGGTGCGGCGGGCTTGTGCGTGGCGCTCGTCCAAGAGGGCGCGGAACTGCGTCGAGCCGGAATTGGTGCCCCGATTCTGGTCCTCAGCGAACAGCCTGCGGAACAGCATGCGGCCATCATCGAGAATCGCTTGATCCCGACGCTTTCCAGCCTCGGAAGCGTCGAATCAGCGGCGACGGCCGCCGCTGCTATGGGCCAGGTTCGTGTCCACGATGTTCAGATCAAAGTCGACACCGGCATGAACCGCGCGGGCGCAGCGCCGGGTGATGTCGTCGCGATCGCCGACGCGATCGCAGCCTCGGGACAACTGCGGTTGCAGGGGGTCTTCACTCACCTCGCGATGGCGGATCAACCGGGAGCTGCTGCCAACGATGCACAGTTGGACAGGTTCGACGATGTGCTGACGGTGCTACAAGCGGCTGGGCATCATCCTCAGTTCGTCCATGCCGCGAACTCCGCTGCCGCCCTAACAATCGGGAGGAGCCGGTTGGACATGGTCCGAGTCGGCATCGCGATGTACGGCATCCAACCAGGACCAGGCCTGAGCGGACTCTGCCGCGAGCTGCGCCCGGCAATGTCGTTGCATGGTCTGATCAGCCGGGTGCATCGGGTGGCAGCCGGAGACGGAATCAGTTACGGCCATCGGTTCATCGCAACCCGTCCATCGACGATCGCAACAGTGCCGATCGGGTATGCCGACGGTGTGCCGCGACGACTATTCGAGACCGGGGGAGAGGTCTTGATCCACGGTCGACGGGTGCCAATCGTCGGCGTGGTGACGATGGACCAGATCATGGTCGACTGCACGGATCTCGATGACGTATCCCGAAACCTGCCCGGCGTACAGGTCGGTGACGAGGTCGTTCTGATCGGCTCGCAATCCGGTCCGGCGGGTTTCGCAGCGAGTTCCGAATCGATCACGGCCGAGGAGTGGGCAGAGAGGTTGGGAACGATCGGATACGAGATCGTCTGTGGGATCAGCTCGCGTATCGAACGCTCGGTAACCTGACTGACTCCATGTTCGAAGCGATCGAATTGCGTTCACAGTCAATCGAGGACACGCGGGCCATTGCGGCGGTCGTGGCCTCCGTGGCGCGATCCGGTGACCTGATCGTGCTCGCTGGCGAGATGGGCGCCGGAAAGACCGCCTTCGCCCAAGGCTTCGCGAACGCACTCGGCGTGACCGAACCGGTTACGTCGCCCACGTACACGCTGGTGCACACCTACCCATCGGCACCTCGGTCGCCAAGCCTGGCCAGTCCCGCTGGGAGCACGAACACGAACACGAACTCGATCACGCTTCATCACGCCGATCTGTATCGCCTGGAGCACACCAACGAGGTCGATGACCTTGCCCTCGACGAGCTTCGTGACGGGTCGGTCATGCTGGTTGAATGGGGTGACGTGGTCGATCTCGGCGCGAACGTTCACGTCGAATTGCGGGCGACCGAAGACAGGGCCGACCACGACGACGATTGCGCCGCGCGCGAGATCACCATCACCTCGAGCGATCAGCGTTGGCAATCGCGCTGGGACCGGCTGGCAGCGGCCCTGCAGCGGTGGATTCCGTGATCACACTCGGAATCGAATCAGCGACGATGACCGTCGGTGTTGCGTTGTGTGGCGATGACGGCGTGCTTGGTTCGGTTGAAATCAACCACGGGCGCCGTCACGCAGAAACACTGACACCGGCGATTCAGTTCGTCTGCCGCCATGCCCAGATCGCGCTGACCGACATCGCGGCTATCGCGGTCGATATTGGTCCCGGATTATTTACGGGGATGCGGGTCGGTATCGCGACAGCGAAGGTGATGGCCCAGGCTCTACAGATTCCAGTCGTGGGCGTCTCGTCACTCGATCTGTTGGCCTACCCGTTCAGCCTCGGGAACCTGGAAGCCGATCGGATCACCGTGAGTGTGATCGATGCTCGCAAGAGCGAGGTGTTCTACGCGTTCTATCGGTCGACGTCGGACGGACCGCTCCGGCTGACCGATCCGCGCGTGGGCAGCGTCGCCGATCTCAATGCCGACATCCTCGGGCGCGGTCAGGACGTGACGGCTGTGGGCGACGGGGCATGGCGGTACCGCGAGGAAATCGTCGCCGGAGTGCACATCGCAGATCTCGCCCATCCATCGGCGATCTCGCTCGTGCAACTCGCTCGACCGATCGTCGCCGGGATCGATGACAACGCCAGGACCTTGGTCGACGTACAGCCGTTGTACCTGCGAGCTCCCGACGCTCAGATCAACTGGACCAGTCGATGAGCGTGATCTCCCGATTCCTCAATCGAGTTCCACCGGCGCGCGGCCTGGTGATCGAG
>JANOQU010000229.1:0-4279 GCA_031422355.1 Actinomycetes bacterium | reverse complement strand
GTTGCGAAGGCGTGGGTTCGGTGACCGACTTCGACCTCACTGAGCTGTACGACGACAGCAAGTCGCTCAACCAAGGCGCGCTCATCATCCCCGGGTACAGCATGGACGGCTGGTTCGGCCGGATCTTCAGCGGCTGCGGTTACTTCGATCCAGACAAACCGATCAGCACGTTCACCAAGAAAGAGCTGCATGACCTGCTCTACAAGGAACCAACGAAGATCAAGATCGACGGCATCAACCTCACCTACGAGGGTGTGATCCCCAAGATCCAGAAGTCGATGCTGTCCAAGGACAAAGCGGCAATGCAGCCCCACATCCGGGCGTTTGTGGAACGGGTGATCACGTTCTCGACCTGCCCGGATTGCGGGGGAACACGCCTCAACGATGCTGCCCGATCGTCGAAGATCAAGGGCGTCAGCATCGCCGACGTCTGCATGATGCAGATCAGCGATCTCGCTGCGTGGGTCAAGTCGCTCCACGATCCATCGGTGGCACCGCTGCTGACGTCACTGCGTCGTTCACTCGATTCGTTCGTGGAGATCGGGTTGGGTTATCTGTCGCTCGACCGCCCCTCAGGCACGCTCTCTGGCGGCGAGGCGCAGCGCACCAAGATGATCCGCCACCTCGGGTCGTCGCTCACTGACGTCACCTACATCTTCGACGAGCCGACGATCGGGCTCCATCCCCACGACATCCAACGGATGAACGGACTGCTCCTGCAGTTGCGCGACAAGGGCAACACGGTCCTGGTCGTCGAGCACAAGCCGGAGGCGATCATGATCGCCGACCACGTCGTGGACCTCGGCCCGGGCGCGGGCAGAGCCGGCGGGAATGTGGTTTTCGAAGGCACCGTCGAGGGGCTGAGAGCCAGCGGCACCATCACCGGCCGGCACCTCGACGATCGGGCCACCGTGAAGCCTTCAGTGCGAACCGCATCGGGAGTTCTGGAGGTGCGCGGCGCGACAGCGCACAACGTGAAGAACGTCGATGTGGACATTCCGCTCGGCGTACTGACCGTGGTGACCGGCGTGGCCGGGTCGGGAAAGAGTTCGCTGATCAACGGTTCGGTAACGGGCCGCGACGGGGTGGTCTCGATCGACCAGGCCGCAATCAAGGGCTCGCGGCGCAGCAATCCAGCGACCTACACAGGACTGCTCGACCCGATTCGCACTGCGTTCGCGAAGGCCAACGGCGTCAAGCCGGCGCTTTTCAGTGCCAACTCTGACGGCGCATGCCCGACCTGCAACGGCGCTGGCGTTATCTACACCGACCTCGCAATGATGGCCGGAGTAGCCACCACGTGCGAAGAGTGTGAAGGCAAGCGGTTCCAGTCCGCGGTTCTCGAGTACGAATTGGGCCACAAGAACATCAGCGAGGTGCTCGCGATGTCCGTAACCGAAGCCGAAGCATTCTTCGGCGACGGCGCAGCGAAGACGCCGGCAGCGCACAAGATCCTGACCCGCCTCACCGACGTCGGACTGGGCTACCTCAGCCTCGGTCAGCCACTCACGACACTGTCCGGCGGAGAACGACAACGGGTCAAGCTGGCCACCCACATGTCCGACAAGGGTGGCATCTTCGTCCTCGACGAGCCGACGACTGGGCTCCACCTCGCCGACGTGGAGCAGTTGCTTGGTCTGCTCGACCGGCTCGTCGACTCCGGTACGTCGGTCATCGTGATCGAGCATCATCAGGCGGTCATGGCCCACGCCGACTGGATCATCGACCTCGGCCCCGGCGCTGGCCACGACGGCGGACGGATCGTCTTCGAAGGCACCCCAGCCGATCTCGTCGCTGGCCGCTCGACCCTCACCGGCGAGCACCTTGCGGCCTACGTCACCCACTGACCACCCCCAACCACTGACAACCCCAACCCCAACCACTTCCGCGAATGATTATGCCTGGCCTGAGGTCATATTGGCTGCAAACTCTTGCAAGCACTCTGCTCGCGAACGTTCTCAGGGTGAAATACGACCTCAGAGAGGGCAGAACCGTTCGCGGAAGTGGTTGGGGTCGGTGGGCGCGTTGTTGGGTGCGTTGGTCGGGAGGCATCGCTGAAGTACCCGGCGCATGGCTGCGGCGCATCCCGCGACGTACTCGTGAGCAGGACGGCCCCAGGATGCTTCGTTGCACACCTCGAGGTCCCAGGCCAGATCGACGCCCATGTCGAGCAACGTCGTGACGAACGTGTCGACGTCGAACTCGCCATCTCCCGGGGGTAGGCGAGTTCTCAGGCAGTCGTCCTTGTAGTCGGCGATGGTGGGCCCAACTGGGCCGTCGCTCATCTGCACGCCAACGATCAGTTCGGGTGGAATGCGTCGAATCATGTCGAGGTCGTTGGCTCCTCGGACGTGATGCCAGATGTCGACGCAGACACCACCGTTGGGCCGTCCAGCACGTTCGACAATCGCGAGCGCGTCGGCCGCATTCGTGATGTTGGTGAATGGGAGGAACTCAAGTCCAACGGTCGCGCCGTGGCCGGCTGCGCGATCGCACAGCGCCCCGAACCGCACAGCTACGTCGTCGAGCGTTCCGTCGAATGCACTCTCGACGGGTCCGATCGCCTGCACGTACGGAACGGCGAAGTCCTCGACCATGGTCCACGCGAATTCCTCGAACGCCATGTAGTCACTCGTCGGGCGGTGTGCTCCCCAACCCGAGAGAGCTTCGACCTCAGCAATCGTCACGCCGGCCTCGGCAAGGAGTTCGTTGACTCTCGCAGTGGTCCAGCCTTCGTTCACGAGTTGCCGATATTGACCGGCGAACAATCCGATTGCATTGAAGCCAGCTTCGCCCGCTGAGCGAATTCGATCGTCGAGCGGATGGTTGCGGGCGAGCGAGAAGTGCGACAGCACGAGCCGCTCAGTGTTGGCAACGCGTCGCCGAGGCTCCGGTGTCGGCCCGTTCACGGGGCGTCCAGCGCGGCGGACAACGCTGCGCGTTGACGGTCCTCGGTCCACAGATCGGGGGCGAAGAGTGCTTGCAGCGCAATGCCATTGACCGTGGCAATCAAACGCTCAGCCTCGGTGGTGGCCGCGTCGCCCGGCTCACACCGCTTGCTCGCAACGACAAGTTCGATGACAGCCGTACGGAAGTGGAGATATGCCTGGCGCTGGATCGTGGCGAGTTCCGGGTCGGCGCTCGCCTGGGCCGCGAACGCAAGTGTGACCGTCCAATGCAGCGTTGCGTCTGGCGTGGTCGGCAATGGACCGAACAGAAGGCCTCGCAGCGCTTCGTCCGGCGCCATCGTGGCTCGCTCAGCGTGGCGAGCCCGTCTGCGGTCGAGCGACGCCTGCAACGTAAAGGCGAGCAGTTCACGCTTGGTAGCGAAGTACGGAACGAGCGCTCCGGTCGTCCATCCGGCTTCCGCTGCGACTTCGCGCAGCGACACTCCGTCAATTCCTGCACGGGCGATGACACGAGCTGCAGCATCGGCCAGCTCGCCGCGCCGCTGATCGGTATTGACCACTTTCGGCATTGACCCAACATATCACAACTGTTATACATAACGAACGTGATCGAACGCAGCCCTCGGCGCGCCGCTCACCACTGTTCGGAGGAAGTCGATAATGCACACACCAACACGCGGCGATGTCCCTATCCGACTCGGCGACGGTGTGCAACGTATTCCCGACTACGGGCCGACGACGATGAGCTCGGACGTCTATCGAGATCCCGTCCGCTTCGAACTCGAACGCCAACGCGTGCTCGCCCGGCACTGGATCATCGCTGGCCGATCCCAGCAGATTGCTGGAACCGGCGACTGGTTGACCTATGAGGGCCACGGCGAAACCGTCGTCGTGACGCGCCAGCCAGATGGCTCGCTTGCGGCGTTCCACAATGTTTGTCGGCACCGCGGACCTGCGTTCGTCGGTGAGTTGTTCGGGTGCGGCGCCCGTCGATTCACCTGCCCGTATCACGGGTGGGTGTACGACACCACCGGGCTCGTCGTCGGCGTTCCCGACCGCGACGACTTCGACCCTGACCATCTGGACGGGCTGCGGTCACCCGCCGTTGCGGCCGACGAGTGGGGCGGCTGGGTCTGGATCAACCTTGCCGGGCCTGACAACGCACCACCGCTATTGGACGGAATCGGCGAGGAAATCGCCACCGACCTCGGCCGCTTCCAAATGGACGACATGGTGCTCCACGAGGTGGTCGAGTGGGACGTGCCGGTCAGCTACAAAGCGATCGTCGATGGCTTCAACGAGATTTACCACACCAAACAACTGCACGGAGTTTCTGCGGAATGGGTGAAGGCTGCACGTGGGTCTTCGTT
>JANOQU010000228.1:0-3712 GCA_031422355.1 Actinomycetes bacterium | reverse complement strand
GAGTCGCCCTGTCCGCACTCGGGCACAACTGGCTGGCTCGTGCATGTCGATGCCCGGAATGTGCTGTCCATTGAGCAGGCGAAAGTAGAACCACTCGTCGTGCAGAGCGTAGAAGTTGCTGTCCATCAGGTGCACTCGGGCCGAGGCCGACGCACCGAGCGGTTTGTCGAAGTTGGGGATGGTGAACTTCACGGCGGACTGCCCGCCCACACCGGAGCGCGACAATGCATCCAAGTCGTCGACGGTGCGCACGCTCGGCACGGTGTGGTCGTCGAACCCGTTCTCATCGACGTATGTGGGCGGCCCCTTCGATGTGGCGGTTGTGGTGGTGGTCGGCAACGCGGTTGTCGCCGTCGTGACGGGTGTCGTCGATGCCGTCGTCGAAGCGGTCGTCGCAGTGGTCTCGGTGGTGGTCGCTTCAAGTCTGGTCGTGACCGTTCCCGCACCCGTCGATTCGGGCGTGGTCGACACAGAGTCGGCGTTCGATGTGCAGGCAACAAGGGAGCCAACGAACGCCACTGCGAGGACTCGACAGGTCAGTGTGGTGCAGATGGACCGGATGACGCCTCGCTGCTGTGGCATGCGAGTTCGACGTTAGCTGTGGCGACTTGGTTCCACTTGATGGGGAGTGGAACGGTCGTGTCGTCTCGCTACCCCCGCGGATAGAGTCCTGGCATGTCACACTTCTATGACTTCACGATGTCGTCGATCACGGGTGAGCCCGTCGATCTGGGCGACTACCGGGGCTCGGTTTGCCTGATCGTCAACGTTGCGAGCGCTTGAGGCCTCACGCCTCAGTACGCAGGTCTGCGTACGCTTCACGAAGACAACAAGGCAAACGGTTTCTCGGTCCTGGCCTTTCCGTGTAACCAGTTTGCTGGTCAAGAACCCGGCACTGACGCCGAGATCCTCGAGTTCGCGACAAGCAAGTATGACGTCACGTTTCCGATGTTCTCCAAGATCGAAGTCAACGGAGATGGCGCAAGCGAGTTGTACACGTGGTTGAAGACCCAGCAGGGAGACGGAGCAGACGTCACATGGAACTTCGAGAAGTTCCTCGTCGATCGTGACGGCACTGTCGTCAAGCGCTACGGCCCAATGACAACTCCCGAACAAATCGGCGATGATCTTGCCGAGTTCATGTAAAACACCACCATGAGCATCTTCGAGGAAGCCGAATGGGACGAACTGGAGGCGGGCACGGTCGGCGACGGTCCCGGTGGGGCCGCAGCCAACTTCATCGTGGTCGATGTCTCGTCGGCCACACATCGGCGGTACCGCAATCGGCGAACCGGTGAGATCCTGATCAGTCGAATCCCGAACGCACCTCGTTCACATCCGACAAGTTGAGCGGCGCGGGGCTCAAACCGTGACGCCATAGGCCTCGTCGAAGAACGCGTCCGCGATGTACGTCGCCGAGACATAGCCGAAGCCCTTGTCGCCCCAGCCAGTGCCCCAGCTGTTCCGAACGATGAACCGGCCGTCGGCCTTGTAGCCAACGACGGCCACGGCGTGGCCTCCTCGTGTGGTGGACGGCTGGAACGTGTCGATCTTGCCGGCATTGGTGCCCGCGTGATCCCATGATGCGTCCACGCTGAAGCCGACCAGAATCGGTCCGTTGCTGAACAACCAAGCCTTCCACTCGCTGAGGTTCTTGTGGAGGTTGAAGTACGACGCGATCTTTCGTTGAGCGCAGCTTGCGTAGAACTCGTCCTCGCTGCCCGAGTACATCGTGGTGTCGATGTGGAACGGGAGATCTGACTCCAGCGCAAAACCGTATTTGCGCGCCACGTCCATCGCTGCTTTCAGCGTGGTCCCAGCCTCTTCGATGAAGCTTTCGGGACGGTTGGTGATCGTGTCGGTCTCCTTCGAGCCCATCCAGACGAATCGCGGCGACAGCATCTGTGACTGGGTGATCTTGCCCTTCTTCTGCATATGGAACCGGCCGACACCATCTGCGGTTGCCCATCCGACACACGAACCCGTCTTCTCTTGCTGGTTGATCGTCCACCACGACTTGCGCATGTCGAACGACGCTGGCGGGGGCGCAGCGGCTGCGAGCGCCGGTGACGCGCCAGCCGCAATGGAGTCGCCGAAGCTCCAGTCGCGTTCGGTCTCTTTCGACGGCACCACGTTGCAGATGTACTTGGACGGATCGAATGAAGACTTCTTGGCGGCCGGGGCCTTCTTCTTGGTGGCCATGACTGTGCACCTCCTGTCGTGGTCCACGGCGTGGACCACCACAGAGAATCCCGAAACGCCGGTCTGATACACCGAACGCATCACCGGCGCCGTGGTTCGAACGCAGCGCTAGCGGAGAGTTGTGATCATGTTCGACATTGCTCGTTCAACGCCAGGAAGGTCGGATCACCGAATGGGCGCGGCCACGCGAGAGCCAACAGCCAGCCGTTCTCGACGAAACAGTCTTCGCTCGGTATCTGAGCTGAAATCGAGAACGAACCTCCGAACTCTGTCAGGGCGTACGCGTCACGGCAGGCTTCCCACGCAGGGCCGAGAACCTCGGCTGGCCAGGGTCCAGCTCGCGGAGTTCCGTCTATGCCGACACTCAAGCCATTGACGTTCAGACAGTGCACAAGGTTGATCGCACCAGGGCTCTGCAGCTGACAGTTTCCGAACGCCGCATCGTACGCAGCCGGGTCGGAATATTGCTGCATCAAGCCCGGGTAGAAGCCAACGAACGCAAGGCAGTTCATCTGGAACTCGAAGTCCTCGCGGTGTTCCGGTGAGTCCTGGTCCGGCTGGTTGCCGAAATCGAAGAACAACGCCTTGCAGGCTTCCCATGCGAGTGCGAACGTCTCGGTCGGGGCGTCCACACGTAGCGGCACCGATGAGTTCGTCGATGGCTCAGGTAGATCAATTCCCGACTGTCGGGCACAGAGGGCGAAGTCCTCATAGGTCGCTCGTGGCTCACCGAGACCGGAGAACGGAACGCGGGTCCTGGTGCCATCGGAGGCGACGAGTACGAGCGATCGCTCGACGATCGCAGACGGATCGAAGTCTTGCCCGTCACTGTTGATTTCGATGACGACGAGATAGTCGACACTGCGGCCCCGAGCGAACAGGACTGGCATGCCGTCTTCGTCCTGCACTGCGAACTCGGTCGGGTATCCGGCAGGTAGACGAAATTGGTAGATCGTCAGCGCGTCGACGCTGAAAAACGTCTCGAATGTTGGAGTGTCGATCGCTGGCATGCCCATACCGATCTGTATCGGTGTCGGTGGCGATGCGCCATCTGCGGGGTGGGCGATACAGAAGAATTCACCGCCCGGGTCTTCGGTGACTCTGATCGCCACACCTTCGAATTCAGCGTCGAGCACCACGTCGCCGCCGTCACAGGTTGGTAGGACGGGCACCCCATTTGATTCGAACTCCGGGTCGCTGGCGATCGGAATGAAGTTCGAATTTTGATTCGTGTCGAAAGAAGTCGCAGCGGCTTCAGCGGCGGCCGTCGTCGACGAGCTCTGGGTGACGCCCGGCTCCGCAACGGAGTCGCTGTTACCACTGGAGCATCCGGACGCCAGCACGCACGCAGCGAACGAGACGACGAGTAGTCGGCGCATGCGAGTCTGCTCAACCAAAGGGTTGTGCCGGAACAACGAGGACAAGGCTGTCTCCAATCTCTACGTCGGCGAGGCGAACGCCGTCAGCGGCGGGGTCGTACGTCCAGATGACGTGGCCGTCCGCGCCGGCG
>JANOQU010000227.1:0-14128 GCA_031422355.1 Actinomycetes bacterium | reverse complement strand
GGCGCGGTCGGTCGGCCGAGGTCAACGAGGGTCTCGCCCCGCTCATCGTCGTCACGGGTGGCAATCAACTCGGTGACAGATTCACCGAGGCTGAAGCATCCGCCGACTACCTCGTGGCCAACGGCGTGGATCCAGCTGCGATCATCAGCGAGGACCAGGGTCGTTCAAGTTGGGAGTCGTTGTCCGCCGTTGCTGCAATGTTGGACACTGTCGGTGCCCGCAGTGTGCTCCTGGTCAGCGATCCGTATCACATGCTGCGGGTCCGGCTGATGGCGCAGGAGCTTGGCCTGACTGCGTATGTGTCGCCGACTCGAACAAGCACCGTCAGCGGTACGGCCGAAATCGTGCGCGAGATCAAGGAGGCCGCCGGCGTCGCGATCGGCCGGATCATCGGGTTCGATCGCCTGCTCTCGATCACTGGCTGACCGGGGCGAAATGGGGTGTTGGCCGCTCAAGGCCCCCCGATACACTCATCGGGCCCTCACGGGATCGTGATGGGGAGTGGTGTAACTGGCAACACAGCAGTTTCTGGTACTGTTATTCCGGGTTCGATTCCTGGCTCCCCAGCTCAACGGACAGCACGGCTACTCATCCCCGCTGGTTCATCGTGCCAACGCGCCGCCAACTGGATGGCAACCCGGTTGGGCATGGTCCCGGCGGTTGCTAGATTGGCCCAGCTACTTGCACGGCCCCATCGTCTAGTGGCCTAGGACACCACCCTCTCAAGGTGGCGGCACGGGTTCGAATCCCGTTGGGGCTGCCAAAGTAATCCCAGGTCAGAGCCACTCTTCGGGGTGGCTCTACTGCTTTTCAACAGCTCGTGTGGATTCGTGCCATCGCCGATCGACCGACCCGGCCAGGTGAAGTCGGCGCGTGCACCTGACCAGTGCGAACCTTCGTGGTCAGAGCACTAGCGAGCATCGTGATGACGAGGAGTGTGGCGGCAATTCGCTGGGTGGTCTTTGGTCGCCCATTAGGTCGAGTGGGTTAGTAGCGGAGGATGGCCGCGATGTGCTGGTGGTGTTGGAGGGCGCCGTTGTTGACGATGATGGTGTTGCCGCCGTGTTGGAGAACGGTTTCGATGGTGTCGTCGATGATGTCGTCGTTGACGTCAGGGTGGTGGTGGTCGGTGGCGGGGTGGAGTTGGTTGTTTTCGTCGATGCGGGCTGGGAGGGTGTAGTCGCCTTCGACGACGAGGGTGGCGATGCGTCCGTCGTGGGCGAGGGGCCAGACTTCGTGGATGCCGCCGGCGAAGCGGTTGGTGGACAGGGCTTGGTCGAGCTGGTTCATTGCGCGAGTCGCGTCGGTACGGAGCCAGTCGGTGACGATTGGCCAGGCTGCGTTGTGGAGCTCGGTGGCTGTAGTTCGGTCGTGGTTGCCGGGGATGACTCCGATCGAGTCGGCAAGATTGGGGGCGAGTTTGCGGACGGAACGTTGGACGCCGGCGATGACGGTTGGCAGTGGATGTGTGGTGTGTTCGCTGCGGAAGCGTTGGTCGACAACGCGAGCCCAGGTGGTGGGGGTGTGGTCGTCGGTGCGGGTGAGCGGCCAGTTGTTGTCGCGTTGTTCGACGAGTCGTTGGCGGTCGCCGATGAACAGACGGCTGGCTTGTTCGCTGATGGTGATGACGCGGTAGAGGGCGGTGCGGTTGAGGTCGGCGACCAGGTCGCGGGTGGTGAAGGTGTCGTCGATGGTGACGCGTTCGTCGATGGCCCGCCCGAGGCGGACGGCGGCGGTGTGGTCGGGTGAGACGAACAGGGCGAGGGCGCGGGTGGATGGTTGGCCGGCTTGTTCTGTGGTGAGGTCGGTGAGGCGGGTGATCAGGTTGTGGCGGAGGGTGTCGCTGATGTCGCCATCAAGGCGGTCGTCGGCCTGGCAGGTGAGGCGCACGGCGGTGTCGAGTTCGCTGGGGGTGAGTGCGGAGCCGGGGGTGGTGTTGATCAGCATGGTGATGCTCGGGTAGCACCGTTGGCGTTGCAGTTCGTTGAGGGTTGCGCGGTTCATGTCGGGCTTCTTTCAGGTCGCAGGGAAGTCGGGCTGTTGGTTACATCCGCGGCGATGGGCTCGCAGGAGGCTGACGAACGTGGTCGGTCGACAGTTGTTGGCGTGCGGTGCGGGTGCTCTGGGCATGGTTGGCCTTTCGGAGGGACAGAGGTGTCCGTTCGAAGGTCTCTCCGCTCGTTGGAGCCGGGCTGCCGGGACCGATCGCGGTCCGTGGTGGCGGCAGTGCCGTGGTTGGGATACTCCCCTTCAGCGGCCACTATAACACCGGTGTACTGAACATGCAATAGTTGCCATGGTCTGAGATGCGGTATACAATGATGGGTGAAGGGGAGTATCCCGAGTTCTTGTTGTCGTCACGACGGCCTATGGCCCGGCAGCGAGGGCCCGCATGGTGCGGGTCAGGAGAGACCTTCGGCCAGCTGCTTGACGACCGAAGGAACTTCCACTGTGCTCACCTCTACCCAAACTTCCGCTGTGGTGCCTGTTGTTCGCAACGCGCACCGCCTCACGAATGCGGCCGTTTTGAACGTGTTGGCAGTCGAGCCGACAGTTGGTTTGACCGACGCCGAAGCTGCAATGCGTCGGGCAACTGTTGGTGGCAACGTGTTGGCCGAGGCGGTGCGTGTGCCCGGTTGGCGACGTTTCGTCGGCCAGTTCCGGGACTTGTTGATTCTGATCCTGATCGGTGCTGCGGTGGTCGCCTTCGTGGTCTCGGGAGAGTTGAAGACACCGTTGGTGGTGCTGATGGTGGTGTTGATCAATGCGGTGATCGGGTTCGTGCAGGAGAACCGGGCCGAACGATCCCTCGAGGCGCTGCGGCGGATGCTGGTCGATCAGGCCTGCGTTCGCCGCAATGGCAGGACGGTCGTGGTGCCGGCCTCTGAGTTGGTTCCGGGAGACATCGTGCTGCTCGAGGTCGGCGACCGGATTCCCGCCGATGGCCGGCTGTTGGTCGCGAACAGCGTCGAGATCGACGAGGCGGTGTTGACCGGCGAGAGTCGACCCGCCGCCAAGGACACCGCCCCGATCGACGCCGATGTGGTTGGGTTGGGTGATCGTTCGTGCATGGCGCACATGAACACCGTCGTCACCCGCGGGCGGCTCGAGATGGTGGCGATCGCGACCGGGATGCACACCGAGATCGGTCGAATCGCCGGGCTACTCGGCGCGACCGAGACCGAGCGCACACCGTTGCAACGGCAGCTGGACGGGTTGGCGCACAGCCTGGCCAAACTTGCTGCGTTGATCGTGGCGGCGGTCTTCGCGATCGGGTTGCTGCGTGGGCAATCGGTGAGCGAGGTGATGTTGACAGCGGTCGCATTGGCGGTCGCCGCGATCCCTGAGGGTCTGCCGGCGGTGACCGTGGTGACGTTGGCGGTCGGTGTGTCAAAGATGGCGAAACGCAACGCGATCATCAAACGGCTGGCATCGGTCGAGACGTTGGGCTGTACGACGGTGATCTGTTCGGACAAGACCGGCACACTCACCTTGAACGAGATGACTGCCGTCGAGCTCGTCGTCGAACTCCAATCACACACCGTGTCCGGCGACGGCTACTCGCCCAACGGGCAGATCCAACCGGTCGCTGGCGACGAACCCGTTGCCCTCGACGCAGCGTTGGTGGCGATGGCATTGTGCAACGACGCCACCATCAGCTCTGACGGGGGTTCCTGGCGCCTCGTTGGCGACCCGACTGAGGGCGCGCTCGTTGTACTCGCCGCTAAGGGCGGCATCGACGTCACCGGGCTTCGTGCCGATCACCCACGTCTGGCCGAGCTGCCGTTCGACTCGGCCAACAAGTTCATGATCACCGCCCACCGGATGGCCACAGTCGACGGCTGCGACGTCGTCGGCGTGTTCGTCAAGGGTGCCCCAGACGTGCTCCTTGCCCGAACCACGACCGCGATCGGCGAAGACGCCAGCATCGGCCCGCTCCAATCCACCGCCGGCATCGAGGCGGCGATCGATCAGATGGCCCACCGTGGGTTGCGGGTGCTCGCGGTCGCGCAGCGCGAGTTGGCCGCCGCCGAGTTCACCGAGTTCACCGACACCGATGGAGCGTTGATCGACCTCGCTGCAGACCTCACGCTCTTGGCACTGGTCGGCATCGTCGACCCGCCACGACCGCAAGCACGTCAGGCAATCGCAGAGGCTCGCTCGGCTGGGATCGATGTAAAGATGATCACAGGCGATCACGCCGCAACTGCTGCGTCGATCGCCCGCCAACTCGGACTCACCGGGGACGTGATGACCGGTGCGCAACTCGACCTCCTCCACGACACCGAACTCACTGCGCGTGTCGGTGAGGTGTCGGTGTTCGCACGAGTCTCCCCGGAACACAAGATCCGGCTCGTGACCATCCTCCAGGAACGAGGCGATGTCGTTGCAATGACCGGTGACGGGGTCAACGACGCCCCGGCCTTGAAGAAAGCCGACATCGGGATCGCGATGGGCATCACCGGTACCGACGTCACCAAGCAAGCGGCGACGATGGTCCTCACCGACGACAACTTCGCAACGATCGTCGACGCTGTCCGTCGCGGTCGAACGATCTACGACAACATCGTCAAGTTCGTCCAATTCCAACTCGCGACCACTCTCGGGTTCGCCGCACTGTTCCTGCTCGCCGCCCTGTTGGGCATCGCGGACGGAAAGCCGTTCACTGCGATCGCGATCTTGTGGGTCAACATCGTCATGGACGGCCCGCCTGCGATGGCGCTCGGACTCGACCCGACCAGCCGCGACGTGATGCAACGACGCCCGAGATCACCAACCGAACGGATCATCACCCGACGACGTTGGCACGCCATCGGGCTCTCCGCCGGTGTGATGGCCACCGGCACCCTGGCCGTGCTCGCGCTTGCGCCGGGCCCCGAGCCGGCCGCCGGGACAGCCACCGTCGCGGCGACAATGGCGTTCAACACGTTCGTGCTGTTCCAGTTCTTCAACCTGCTGAACAGCCGCAGCGAAACCCGAACCGTGTTCCACCGCGACACCCTCACCAACCGCTGGCTGTGGGTCTCGCTGGCCGGGGTGATCCTGCTCCAGATCGCCGTCACTCACGTCGGACCCTTGCAACGCCTGTTCGACACCACGACCATCACCACCGCCAACTGGGCCGTCTGTGCCCTGGTCGCGTCAGGCGTGCTGTGGATCGAAGAGACCCGAAAGCTCATCCACCGAACCCACACCACCCCACACAAGGAGATCAACCCGTGAAGTGTCCCGCCTGGCCCACCACCTCGCTCGCAACGACCGCCGCCGGCATCAACACCAAGTCGCCGGCGACGGCCGCCCAATCGGCAAACGCCTCAGGAAAGGCTTGCTCGGTGACCTGTTCGGCTTCTGACCGCCGCTTGCGCCGCCCGATCGGACCATGTTGAAGCGGCTTCTCGAACACGTCCGCTACCTCGTCGTCGTCGCCGTCGCCGGACTGACCTTCACGATGGCGGTGACGTTCGCGTGGGCGATCGCAAAGACGATCCGACTGATCGGCACCCTCCTCGATGGAGGCTGGCGCAGCGACCTGACGATGGTCGACCTCCTCGAAGTCATCGACACCTACCTGCTTGCGATCGTGCAACTGATCGTCGTCATCGGCATCTACGAACTGTTCATCGGTGCACTGGACGTCCCCGACTGGCTGAAAGCGCGCTCACTTGAAGATCTCAAGAAATCGATCGTCGACGTCCTCATCGTGTTCATCGGCGTCAAAGGAGTCGAACGCCTCGTCGCAGCCCAGGACCCCATCGACGCTCTCGTCTACACCGGCGCCGTCGCGATCTTGATCGCTGCGCTGTCGCTGTTCAGACTGAAACCATCCCGCTACGAACCCATAGCCTCAGCATCCCCGTCATCTCCCGTTCCCCAGGGCGACAACCCGCCGCCGGCATGACGTCGCGTCGTTCGACTGCTGATGAAGCTTCGCGTCAACCAGGTGCCGACGGTCAGAACCGGCCGGCGAGAGGACCGAACACCTCGGCGACCTGATGTCCTGCCTCGAGTGGGTGCCTTAACGGCCGATCCAGGAGCACCTCATATATGTTGTGGCTCCCGCGACGAGCACGTGTGACGTACCCGGCGTCGACCAGGTCCTGCACGATGCTGTGCACCGCCCGCTCCCCAATTCCAACCAGCCGGGCGATCTCGGCCAATCGCACCTCGTTGTTCTGGGCGATACAAACCAACACGTGAGCATGGTTCGTCAGGAATGTCCACGACGGAACCACCGTGGGCGACGCAACGAGCTTGGCCATCCCACCAACCTAGCGCCTCGATTCATTTGTAACTGCTACCCTTACCACGGTTTATAAACCATGGTCTTTACACCATTATTTGGGGGAGGAGCGCAAGATCATCATGAGCGTCGTCACGCACAGCCACCTCAACCCCTGCGAGCGCTCGAAGCCATGGTTCGGACGCAACAACCATCGCGTCTCGCTGACCGCACTGTGAGCAGCCTCGAGCTCGCCAGGGCCAACCTGACCGCAGTACCGGTCCTGGCCTTCGTCCTCGGTGTCATCGCCAGCCGACTCAAAAGCGATCTCCGGTTTCCCCCAGCAATCACGTCGTTCCTGAGCGCTTACCTGTTGTTCGCAATCGGGCTCAAAGGCGGCATTGCGCTGACCCGTACCTCGGTCGGCGACCTCTGGATCCCGACCGTGGCCACCCTTGCCATCGGTATCACGGTCCCAGTTGCTGTGTTCGGGCTGTTTCGCAAGGCCGGCCGGTTCTCGGTCGTGGACTCCGCAGCGATCGCCGCACACTACGGCTCGGTTTCAGCCGTGACCTTCACCGCCGCCGTCGCGTTCGTCTCCGCTGCCGGTACGCCGGCGGAAGGGTTCATGCCAGCCCTCGTCGCCATTCTCGAGGTGCCCGGCATCATCGTGGCGCTGGTCCTCGCCCAACGCTACGGAACAGCGGAAGGCTTCAAGGAAGCACTCCACGACGTGGTCACCGGCAAGAGCGTCATCCTGCTCGTCGGAGGGCTGGCGATCGGAGGGTTGGCCGGCACCGCGGGAACAGCCTCTGTCACGCCGTTCTTCGTCGATCTGTTCCCCGGACTGCTTGCTCTGTTCCTGCTCGACCTCGGCGTGGTCGCCGGTGATCACATGGCCGCGGTCCGCAAAGCCGGACGGTTCCTCGTCGGGTTTGCGCTCACCGCACCGCTCGTCTTGGGAGCGCTTGGCACCGCCGCTGGCACGTTCGCTGGTCTGTCGATCGGTGGCGCGGCAGTCCTCGGAGCGATGGTCGCCAGCGCCTCCTACATTGCCGCCCCCGCCGCAGTGAGCGTCGCGCTACCGACTGCGAACCCCGGGCTGTACTTGACCGCCTCACTCGCCATCACCTTCCCAATCAACCTCACGTTCGGCATCCCCCTCTACTACCAAGCCGCTCAATGGATGTCTCGGTGACGTGCGGGGATCGGTGGCACGACGTGCAGGGATCGGCGGCACGAACGCGGGTCGACGGCGAACTCGAGACCACCTCGAAATCACCTCGAAATCACTTCGAAGTCATCTCGAAATCACTGTGCCGCCGAAGGCCATAACCTTCGCTCTTTGCACGTGCGGAGCGGACTTCTCAGCGTTCTTGGGTGTCGCGATCGGCCCGCGCCCATGCCGCTGCTTCGTCGATGAGCAGACCGATGACAGTCGATTTGCCCTCGGTGTAGGCCAAGCGGTCATCCCCGAATTCGTTGGTCAGTTGTCGCTTGACGGACTCGTATCGAGCACGCGCCAATGGACTTTGACGGAGCAAGTCCTTGAGACGTAGGTAGTTGCGCCACTGTTCACCTTCGTGTGCGACGACGTGCAGATGAGCCACGCGGTGCCAGGGCTTGGCCTCAAGCACAAAGATGTGCCCGCCGTTGGGCCCTGCGTCGCCCCGGTAGGTCCACCCGGTGTCCTCCAAGAGTGCGTGCACGGGTTGCAGTTCTTGATCAGCCGCAAGCCCAACGGCGATATCGACGATCGGCTTTGCGAGCAGTCCAATCACCGACGAAGAACCGATCTGCTCGACGCCGGCGACCCTGCTGACGAACTGATCAGCGACGGCATCTCGGAGACGCGAACCAGCGTCGATCCATTGCTGATTTGTTCGATCAAGTTTGAGTGTGTCATCGTCGAGACCAAGCCCGACGTCGGTGAGCCATTTCACAATGGGCTGGGCCAGTTCGCTCCGGTATTCCCATCCTCGACGCCGCCGGTTGTCAGATACCTGGCACTGAGGTTCACCCCGCAGAAGAGCTGAGCGGTTGTTTTCGTCGGTTGCGAAGGACCGGGGTCGCTTGGATTCACTTGGCACACGTGACGCAGGTCGGTGTGGCTGGCAGTGCACTGAGGCGCTCGACAGCGATCTCGAGTCCGCAGCTCGTACAGATTCCGTACAGGCCGGCTGCGAGGCGTTGCTCGGCAGCATCGAGATCGGCGAGCGTCATTGTCGCTTCTTCGAGAAGTGCTGCAATCTGCTGACGCTCCCAGGCGATTGTGTGGCCCTCCGGATCGTGCTCGTCATCTGTGGCGACGTCGAGCGTCGCCTCCACGATGCCATCGAAGCTGCCGGCGAGACTCGCAGCGCGTCGGATCGTGGCTGTGCGCAGTTCGCTCAGAATGGAGTGGGGGTCAGCCATGCCCGAGAATTCTCGCAGCTGGCGGGAACGCGGTTGGAGCAGCTACGACTACGTCTGTCGCTGGAAGATCAGAAACGCTTGCGGCGTCGTCTCGTGAGCCAATTCAGCCCTACGCCAGATTCGGGCCTGGATCGCGAAGTCGGACCGTTCGATGCTTTGCACGACATCATCGACGTTGTGTCGATACCAGGTCATCGTCGTCGTTGAGCCGTATGCGTTCTCGCGCTGGACTTCGTCGTTGTCGCCAGTTTGAAATCCAAGAAGCACTCGGCCGTTCGGCGCGAGAACGCGAGCAAGCTCGTCCCAAACTGCGGGCAGCTCTCCCGGCGGCGTGTGAATGATCGAGTACCAGAGGACCGCTGCAGCGTGAGAACCGTTCTCGGCGGGCAATGCCGTCATCGGGGCCGCGTCGAAGAGCAAATGAGGGTGAGCCGAACGCGCAATTCTGACCATTTCGGGCGAGAGGTCGACGCCTCGAACATCGAGCCCTCGCTCGTGTAAATACGATGTGACTCGCCCCACTCCACAGCCGATGTCGAGTACACGGGCGTGGTCGACGGAGACGAGATCCTCAGCGAAGGCGTTCAGAATCGCCCGGTCGATTGGCGTCTCAAACGCATCGCTGACCTTGGTGCCGACGGTTGATGCATAGTGAGCAGCTGAAAAGTCATAGACCGAGCGAGTCGATTTGATGAAGTCGGGATCGGTCATGCACGAGAATTCTGCCACCACAGCGTTTGCCAGGGTCTGTCCGACAATTCACTCCTTTTCGGGAGCGATCAGTCGGACAGAGCGTCGTGAGTATCGACGCGTCAGTGAGGCTGAGCCGTCCGTCTCCCGGCAGTCGTGTCAGAACGGAATAAGTTTCGAGTGCAACATGCGCTGACAGGCCGAGACTGCGTCCGGCAAGACCCCGCCGTACCTCAGCGTAGGCCAGATGTGAGGTCAATATTGCTGGGACGGCGACGCTGGTATCGGCCAGCGACAGCATCAGCGTCGAATCGAGTCAACGAGGTGGGCGACGTCATCGTCTGTGTTGACTGTGTCCGATACAGCGACCAACACGCCATCGCGACGTTCGAGCCGAGCGGTGCGTCCCCCAGGCGCGATGTGAAGGCCGTCGCCGTACAGCGAAATGTCGACGACCGTGCCGGCAATCAACCCAAGTCGATCTCGAAATGCCTTTGGAACGACAATTCTCCGACGTGATCGACGATCGCTTGCATTGGATCATGCGTACCAGTGATCTCCCAGTTCATCTGAGTGCGCGGCTGGAGGTGGCGTCAGTCGAGGGGGAGTTGAGGTTGGCTTGCGTCGTTGACCACTTCAGACGGCTGGATCGCTGCGGGTGTTCGTACTGCCACGAAGTCGGCGGTTACAGAACCGGTCGATGGAGCCGGCGTCGTGACGTTGACGTTGACGATCGACGTCATCACTCCGTCGAAGCTACGAATCTTGGCTGGCGCAGCATCTCGGGCAAGCAAGGCAATCGAACTGCGGCTGACCGTGAGCAACTCGCCGTCGGCCGATCGGCCGACGATCTCGGCAGCCGAACCATTGGTGATCGCAACGACGTCACCGTGACGTCCGCCGACCTGCGTCACGCGCAGACCCTTGCCGGCGCGGCCCTGTACCGGAATCGATTCGGTGGCAACTCGCTTGGCCGAACCCTTGGCGTGGAACACGGCAAGCTCGGCGCCGTCGCGGGCCGGGACCGCGCCGACGACACGGTCCTCGCCGACGAGTTTGATTCCCCGCACGCCCGCTGCGGTTCGACCCATCGGCCGGACGTCATCAGGTACGAACCGAATGATCTGGCCCAACGCCGTCACCAACGCGACGCACGTGCCCGGGGGCGGACACGCCATCGCGGCGACAAGGCGCTCTCCGTCTTCGAGCTTGATGATCGAGATGCCGCCGCGTCGGTCTCCGCCGGCCAGATCGGCACCACTGATCCGCTTGATCGTGCCAAGTGATGTCACGAGCATCAAGTCGTCCATCGTGTCCGTTGGCGAAAGGAACAGCAGGATGCGCTCATTCGTCTCCATCTGGACCACGTTCTGCAGTGCCGTTGCCTTGTCGCTCGGCACAACGTTGCCGAGTACCCGGTGGAACTGGCCGGCATCGGTGAGCACGGCCAGAGTGGCCGCGGTTGACATCGGAACGCGCTGCATCACCGTGTGTCCCTTGACATCGCGCGCTTTCGACAGGTCTTTGAATGCCTGCACGTAGCCGGACGTCGTCAGCACGACTTCGATCGGTGCATCGATGACCACCGCTGTCGGGAGTGCAGCGGTGACCGAGGCGATCTCGGTCTGGCGCTCGATGCCATCGAATGCCTTCGCCGCCTCGTCGAGTTCCACCGCAACCTGCTTGCGGAGCAGGCTTGCCGAACCGATCAGCCGGTTCAGCTTGGTTTGCTCGGTGCGCAGCGTGCTGGCTTCCTTGGCGAACTCGATCCGTGCGTCTTCTGTGAGCCGACCGAGGCTGAGGTCCAGGACCGAGTCTGCCTGGAACTCAGTGATCCCGAAGCCCTCCACCAGATTCATCAGCGCGATCGCCCTGGTCTTGGAGGTTCGGATGATTGCGATCGCGCGGTCGATGTCGAGCAGGACCAGGGCATAGCCGTCGAGGCGGTCGAGACGAACGCCGATCACCTCCAGGCGGCGGACGCTGCGGCCACGGATGACCCGGACCCGATGGTCGATCCAGGCTTGAAGAAGGGTGAGGATGTTGTACAGCCGAACCCGGCCGGTCTCGTCGAGGAAGTGCATCTTGACCGTGTTCGAGACCTGGAGGTCGGTGCACTTCAACAGTGCGCCAGCAATCTGATTCGGGTCAACGCCGGTTGCGACGCGCAAGAAGATGCGGGTCCTTCCGCCGGCAGACTCATCGTTGCAGTCGATGACACCAGGCAGATCGCCTGCAGCGACTGCATCGTCGACATTGGTGCAGAACTTGGTGATCGACGCAAGGCCAGATCCGTTGTGGGGTAGGGCCGTGATCACGATCGCCTGCGAGCCCCGGGAACCTTCCTCGATCTCCCATCGCCCGCGTACCCGAATCGTGCCGCTGCCTCGTGCGTAGATCTCAGCGATCTCGTGGCCGTTGATCACCTGTGACGGACCCGGATAATCGGGACCGGGGATGAACGACATGATGTCGGCAATGGTTGCTCTCGGGTTCGCCAGCAGGTGCTGTGTCGCCGCGATGACTTCGCCGGGATTGTGGGTCGGCAGGTGCGACGTGAGACCGACAGCGACACCGAAGGAACCGTTGATCAAGGTGTTGGGGAACTCCGCGGGCAGGACGACGGGTTCGAGTTCGGTGTTGTCGTAGTTGTCCTGCATCGCGACCGTGCCGTCTTCGACACCGTTGAGCAGCAGTTCGGCAAGCGGTCCGAGGCGGGTCTCGGTATAGCGACTGGCGGCCGGCCCGAAATCGGGGGACCCGTAGTTGCCGTGGAAATCGAGCAGCGGAGCGAGGAGGGAGAACGGCTGAGCCATCCGGGCAAGAGCGTCGTAGATCGAGGAATCACCGTGGGGATGGAATCGCGCCATCGTGTCGCCAACGGGACGGGCCGACTTGACGAAGCCGCGTGTCGACGCGTACCCCTGGTCGTGCATGTCCCAAAGGATCCGCCGGTGGACGGTTTTGAGCCCATCCGCGCACGAAGGGATCGAGCGACCCTCGATGACTTCGACGCTGTAATCGAAGTGGTCCGTCTCGAGCGCGTCGGCCGCTTCCGCGAGGTCGATCTGCTCGGTGTAGGGCGAGTCGTCGATGACGGCACCCTTGCCGCGTGATTTGGAACTCGGCTGAGACCTGGGCTGGGGACTCATGCCGCGTCACCAGCGCTGGAAACTGGCTCCAGTTCGCCAACGATGTCCAACGTTTGGCCGGAACGGGCGAGGAACCAATCCAGACGCGGCTCGACCTTGGGACCGAAAAGAAGTCGGGTCATCGAGTCGAGACGGGCTGGATCGGTCACCACGATTTGGGTGACTCGTCGCACACGTGGGTCGATCGCCGTCTTGAGTTCATGGGCGTCCATCTCGCCGAGTCCCTTGAGCCGGCCGAATGGGGCCTTGTGATTCTGGTTCTTGTCGAGGAAGGCGGCCTTGGCCCGATCGTCGGCGATGTAGATCCGTTCGCCGCGAACCACCGTCGAATACAGCGGTGGTTGGGCGACGAAGAAACGGCCAGACTCCAGAACGCCGGGCATCCAGCGATGGAAGAAGATCGTCAACAAACCACGGATGTGCTGTCCGTCGACGTCGGCATCGGCGACAGCGAGGATGCGGTCATAGCGCATCTTGTCGATGTCGAAATCGTTACCGATTCCGGCCCCGATCGAGAGTACGAGATCTGCGATCGAGCCGTCCTTGACCAACTTGTCGAGCGTGGTTCGAATGCTGTTGGCCGGCTTGCCCTTGATCGGCAGAACTGCCTGAATCGCAGGATCGCGCGCATCGAGCGTGGTGCCGCCGGCAGAATCTCCCTCGACGATGAGCAATTCCGTCGGCCGACCTTTGGGACCCTTTCGGGTGCAGTCGCGCAACTTGGCCGGAAGGCCGTTCGGTCGAGCGCTCGATGCCCGGGCCAACAGGGCCTTGGCGGCGTCTTTGTCGGCGGTGGATTTCGTGCGAATCCGCATCGTCGAAACTGCTGCATCGGCGACACGCTTGGCGTTCACCGGGTTCTCCTCGAGCCACGCAGTGAGCTGCGGCAAGATGATGCTGCGCACGTGGGCCGCGACCTCGGTGGTCATCAACTTGGACTTCGCGTTGCCGGCGAACTGTGGCGACGGAGTCATGACCGACACCACGGCCACCGCACCCTCGAAAATGTCGCGGGTGGTCGGTGCTGACTCTTTGTCTTTGAGCAGACCGCGATCTGCGATGTACTTCTGAACGGCCTCGGTGACGGCCCGTCGGGTGCCGTCGAGATGGGTGCCACCGTCGGGATTGGCGACTCCGTTGGCGTAACCGAAACATGTATCTCGATCGCCGTCGGCCCAGACGATGGACATTGCAACCGTGGTGCCTTTGACCTCGCCATCGAATGAGAGCACGGGGGAGATCAGCGCCCGATCGGTGACGAGTTCGGCGACGAGATCGGCGACACCACCGGAGGAGAACCAGACTTGCTCGGTTTCCTTGCCGGTTCGGCGATCGCGGAGAATGAACGAAACGCCGGGATGGATGAAGCTTTTGTGACGGAACCTATCGGCGATGATTCGGATCGACCAGCGTTGGCCGTCCAGTGCGGCGCCATGCTCGTCGTGGAAGAGACTGATGTCGGGCCAGAACGTGATGATCGTGCCGGTCTGGGATTTGCTGGTACCGCCTTTGGGGGCGCGACCGGAAATCTTGACCGGACCGTCTGGCACGCCGAGTGCGAGTCCCTTTGCGTTGGCCACGGCCCGGTAGGTCTGGGTATGGCGATCGCCGTCACGCCATACCTCGGCGTCGACACGCGACGACATCGCGG